>NZ_JBVCPV010000071.1:0-13182 GCF_057456495.1 Lishizhenia sp.
ATTGCTTTCATCACAACATGGATAGGTGCCGAGCTGACATATATTTCAGATGGAGTAAATAAAATTACAGCTGCAGGTGGAGAAATTACAGAAGGTGCTTACGGAATTTTCATCAATTCTCTCGCCTACTCCTTCTACCCTATTTTCACGCTTTTCTTTATGTTCTTTATGTTGTACAAACAAAAGGACTTCGGGCCTATGCTTCGTTTTGAACGCAAAGCTTTGAAGGAAGGTGTAGACTACGGAGCTGATAACGACGAATCAACCCTAGATTTAAAAGAATTTGAAACCAAACAAGGCGTGAAACCAAAAGCGTTCAACGCTCTACTTCCTATACTAACCGTAGTGTTCGGTACAATAATTGGCCTTGTATATACGGGACTTACAAGTTGCGAACAACAAATTTTAGATACTGGTGCAAGTATCAATGGAAGCGTTTGGGCGAACTTAAACTTATTAGACGTTAGTGCAGATGGTTTTTTCAGAAAACTAGGATTAGTCATTGGAAACGCAGACTCTTATGCTGCTCTACTTTGGTCGAGTTTAAGTGGATTAACCTTGGCTATTCTCTTAACGGTAAGTCAAGGAATAATGGATTTGAAAGACACCATGGAATCTGTTATGACTGGAATTAAAACGATGTTGCCTGCCATTGTTATTTTGGTTCTTGCTTGGTCTTTAGCCAACGTTACAGAAGAATTACACACCGCCGATTACCTGAAAAGTTTCTTTGCTGGAGAATTTAAACATGTTTGGATCATCCCAAGTTTAACCTTTGTATTGTCGGCCATCATTGCCTTTTCAACAGGTTCTTCTTGGAGTACTATGGCCTTAATGTATCCACTTGTAATTCCATTATCATTTACTGTTGCCAGTGATGTTTTAGATTACGACGCAACCCTTATTATGTACAACACCATTGCAAGTGTTTTGGCTGGTTCTGTTTTAGGAGATCACTGTTCTCCCATTTCCGATACTACTATACTGAGTAGTTTGGCAAGTTCTTGTAATCATATTAATCACGTCAAAAGTCAAATGCCGTATGCATTAACTGTAGGTGGAGTTGCTTTATTCTTCGGTATTATACCTGGAGCCTTGGGCATCTCCTCTTTCATCACTATGCCATTGGGTATTGTCATCCTCTATTTAGTGGTTCACTTCTTAGGAAAAGACATTGATAATGAGGTGGCTAAAAAATAGTTTGTAAAAGCTGGCTTCAGCTTGAGAACATTGTGAATAATAAATCTATTTTTGTCTTAAAAGTAAAATATTTAACATGGATATCCTTGAAAAAAGATCTATAACCTACGATAGAACTGCGTTTTCTGATCAGGAATTAAAGGACATATATACAGCGATTTTAAAACCGCGTTTGATTGAAGAAAAGATGCTCATCTTACTTCGTCAGGGTAAAATTTCTAAATGGTTCTCTGGATGGGGACAAGAAGCTATTTCAGTAGGAGCGGCTTTAGCAATGGATGAAGATGAATTCATCTTACCTATGCACAGAAATTTAGGGATATTCACAACACGTGGAATTCCTTTGAACAGACTTTTTGCTCAATTTCAAGGAAAAATGTCGGGCTTCACTAAAGGAAGAGATAGATCTTTCCACTTTGGAGCCAAAGACTATAAAATTGCCGGAATGATTTCTCACTTAGGTCCGCAATTAGGTATTGCCGATGGTATAGCCTTAGCCAATAAAGTGAAGGAAAACAAAAAAGCAACGATCGTATTTACTGGAGACGGAGGAGCATCTGAGGGTGATTTCCACGAATCGTTAAACGTAGCTGCCGTTTGGAAGCTACCGGTAATCTTTACAGTTGAGAACAACTGCTGGGGATTATCAACACCTAGTTCAGAACAATTTGCCTGTAAACAGTTTATAGATAAAGGAATTGGATACGGAATGAAAGCCGTACAGATAGATGGTAATAACATTTTGGAAGTAATCTCTACAATTAGAGAATTAGCCAAAGAAATGAGAGAAAATCCTGCTCCTGTTCTTCTGGAATGTATGACCTTCAGAATGCGTGGTCATGAAGAAGCTTCAGGAACAAAATACTATCCAGAAGGAATTCAAGAAGAATGGCAAATAAAAGATCCTGTTGCCAACTTTGAATTGTACTTAAAAGAAGAAGGAATTATAGACGATGCTTTTGTGAAGGATTTGACAAAGAGCATCAAGAAAGAAATACAAAACGGACTAGACATCGCCTCAGCAGAGGAGAAAGTTGTTCCCAATACTGAAAAGGAAATAGAAGATTTGTTCGCTCCATACAAGCAACAAGTTATTGCACCGGTTTCTGAAAGCACTTCGGAAAAACGTTTGATTGATGCTATTTCTGATGGATTAAAACAATCCATGCAGCGTTTCCCAGAAACAATTATCATGGGACAAGATGTTGCCGAATACGGAGGTGTATTTAAAATCACTGAAGGATTCGTAGATCTTTTCGGAAAAGAAAGAGTAAGAAATACTCCTCTTTGTGAATCTGCCATTGTGGGAACAGGTCTAGGATTGAGTATGCAAGGAATGAAGGCTGTAGTAGAAATGCAATTTGCTGATTTCGTAACCTGTGGATTTAACCAAATCGTTAACAACTTGGCTAAAATTCACTGGCGTTGGGGACAAAATGCGGATGTAGTTGTACGCATGCCTACGGGAGCTGGTGTTGCTGCCGGACCTTTCCATTCACAAAGTAATGAAGCATGGTTCTTCCACACACCAGGATTAAAAATACTATACCCATCTTCACCCGCAGAGGCTAAAGGACTCTTGGCTGCCGCGATAGAAGATCCAAACCCTGTAATGTTCTTTGAGCACAAATTCTTATACAGAAGTATTAAAGAAGAAGTGCATGACGATTACTACACCCTAGAAATTGGTAAAGCCAATACCGTTAAAGAAGGTAAAGACCTTAGTATTATTACTTACGGTTTAGGTGTGCACTGGGCCAAAGAAATTGTGGCTGAATCTGGAATTGATGCCGAGATTATTGATTTAAGAACTCTAGCACCTTTAGATACAGACGCTATTTACGCTTCTGTGAAGAAAACAGGAAAATGTTTGGTCTTACACGAAGATTGTATGACTGGAGGAATTGGTGCTGAAATTAGTGCATTGATTACTGAAAACTGTTTTAAGTTCTTAGACGCACCCGTTAGACGTGTAGCTTCTTTGGACACTCCAGTGCCGTTTGATGCAGGTTTGGAAATCAATTTCTTACCCAAAGAAAGGGCATTGACTGCTATAAATGAATTAATGGAGTACTAAATTTTAATAAAAAGTACTTGTTTGTGTTAAAATATTATATGTATATTTAACACGAAATCGAAATGTGAGTTTATTTTTGAAATAAATGTTAATTTCGCTCACGTTTTTAGAATTTATTTACAACCGCATGCTGACAATTGGAAAAATAACAGAAACAATAATCAATAGGTCTCCATTTTTAAGAGAGGCATTGACAGAAGATTTAATAAACGTTTCAGCTTTAGCAAGAAAAATAAAGCCTGAAATAGAAGAAAACCTTAAGAAAGAAATTAAGGAAGGCGCCATAATTATGGCCATTAAACGTATGACGCCAGGTTTCTATCACAAGATTGACTTGAAGATTAGAAATTTTATGGGAAGTTTAGGAGATTTCTTGGTACGAAGTGATTTGGAGGACTTCACTTTTGAAAACTCTGATACGCTTACGATGCGTCAGATGGAATTAATGCAAATATTAGCCGATAAACGCGATACGTTTTACGCCGTGTGTAGAGGGGTTAGTGAAACTACCATCATTACCTCTTCTTCTTTGGCGCAGGATATTCGCAAGGTATTTAGTACAGAGAAAGAAATTTCACACTCACCAGATTTGGCCAGTGTAACGGTTAAACTTCCTACCGTGAATACAGAGATTAGTGGTATTTACTACTACATCTTAAAACACTTAGCATGGGAAGGAATAAACATTGTTGAAATCGTATCTACAACCAATGAGTTTACCATCGTTGTAAATTCAAATGATATCGACAGTACTTTCTCTACATTAATGCAATTGAAAAAATTAAGTAAAACAGCAGAAGTTGAAGAAGCTTAATTAGAAATAAGAAGTTGAAGAGCCCCGTTATTCGGGGCTTTTTTTTTGCCCGATAGCGAACACTCCCTCCCCATTCAACCAATAAACCCATCCATCTACTATTCATCACAATACACAACGCATATTTGCGAGAACCTGTTATTTTTGTGGAAAATCAAAAAAAACAATAATGAAATTAAAACTATTTGCATTAGCTTCATTTTTATTCTGTTTAAATGTTGCCAAAGCCGACGAAGGTATGTGGCTTCCATTTTTATTGGGTAGAAACTATGAGGACATGAAAAAGCATGGACTTAACCTTACGCAAGAAGAAATTTACAGCATTAACAATTCATCAATCAAAGATGCCATTGTTAGTTTTGGTGGATTCTGTACAGCAGAGGTTATTTCTGACCAAGGTTTATTGCTAACAAACCACCACTGTGGTTATGACGCAATTGCTGGAGCTTCTACACCAGAACACAACTATTTAGATGATGGATTCTGGGCAAAAGAGAAAAGTCAAGAAATTCCAGTACCTGGTTTATTCGCTAATTTCGTTATTCGTATTGCTGATGTTTCTGAAGAAGTAAATAAGAACTTGAGTGAATCTATGACTTTGGCTGATAGACAAGCTAAAATCAAAGAGGTTACTGATATCTTGGTTAAAGAAGCTACAGAAGGAACACACTACGAAGCTTTTGTAAGAGATTTCTTCGAAGGAAATGAGTTTTACTTATTCGTTACAGAAAAATACAACGACGTTCGTTTGGTAGGTACACCTCCACAAGCGATTGGTAAATTCGGTTACGATACGGATAACTGGGTATGGCCACGTCACACAGGTGATTTCTCTATGTTCCGTATTTACGCAGGAAAAGACAACGCTCCCGCAAAATACGATGAAGGAAACATCGCTTTCACTCCACGTCACTCGCTTCCTGTTTCTATTAAAGGAGTTCAAGAAGGAGATTACGCAATGATTTTAGGTTTCCCTGGTTCTACAGATCGTTACCTTTCTTCTTACGGAATTGAGCAAGCGGTTAACTTAGAGCAACCAAAAAGAGTTGATGTGAGAGCGAAGAAGTTGGAGATCATGAAAAAATACATGGACCAAGACACTGAAGTTCGTTTGAAATACTCTTCTAAGTATGCACAAGTTGCGAACTACTGGAAATACTTTATCGGTCAAACTGAACAGTTGAAAAACAATAAAGTTGCCGACAAGAAAAGAGCAATTGAAAACCAATTCAATGCGTTTACTTCTAGCAAGGACTTGTACAAAGGTGTTATGAGCGATATCAAAAATGCTTACGCTACAACAAATGATATCGTTAACATCAAAGTATACCAATCAGAATTTATCTACTCTGTAGACTTAAACCTTAACGTATTCCGTTACACTTTCTTGAAGAAAGCTCACGAAGCTGGACAAACAGAAACAGTTGAGTCTTACAAAGCTCGTTTAGCGCAGTTGATGAACGAATTCTACACCAATGCAAACATGGAAATCGAATTCGAAATCTTGGAAGAAGTATTGAAAATGTACAACCAAGATGTTCCTACAGCACAACAACCAGCATTGGTTCAAAAGTTAGGAGATAAGAATGCAATTTCTAAGTACGTTGCTAAAATCAAGAAGAAGTCAGTATTTGCTAGCCAAGAAAACTTCGATGCTTTCATGAATAAATTCTCTATGAAGAAATTAATGAAAGATCCATTATACGTATTGATTGAATCTATCAATGCTGCTTACGCTGAAGCTACAGGAACTGAAGCCATCCAAACGGCAGAGGAGAAATTAGAAAGAGCCAACAGATTGTTTGTGAAAGGTATTCGCGAAATGATGCCAGAGAAGAAATTCTACCCGAATGCAAACTCTACGTTGAGATTGACTTACGGTAACGTTCTTCCTTACTCTCCAGCAGATGCTGTTACTTACCACTACACAACAACTTTGGGTGGAGTAATGCAAAAAGAAGATCCAAACAACCCAGAATTTGTAGTTCCAGCGAAATTGAAAACGCTTTGGGAAAACAAAGACTTTGGTCAATATGGAAACGAAGACGGTACATTAACGGTAAACTTCTTAACGAACAACGATATTACAGGTGGTAACTCAGGTTCTCCAGTAATCAACGCTGACGGTGAGTTAATCGGTACTGCATTCGACGGAAACTGGGAAGCAATGTCAGGTGACATCTACTTCGAGCCAGAAATCCAAAGAACTATTGTTTGTGACATCCGTTACGTATTATTCGTAATTGAAAAATATGGTGAGGCTACAAACTTGATCGAGGAAATGAATATCATTAAATAATCCAACATTCTTGGAGAAAAAAGGGAGGCTGAGGTCTCCCTTTTTTTATGTTTATCATTCACAAATTAGTTTATCTTTAAGAGATGAACTTTTTAGGACATCTCTATTTTTCTGGTAATGATACAGAACTGATGGTAGCCAATCTTTACGGTGATTATGTGAAAGGAAATAAACTTCATCTACTTCCACCTAAAATACAAGAAGGCGTTCGCTTACACAGGTCCATAGACAATTTCATAGATACCAATCCAGGAGTAAAAGAACTTTTCCATCATCTCTACCCCCTTCTACCGAAAATTGCCGGTATCGCTGTTGATTTATATTTTGATCATCTACTGGCAAAAAACTGGAAGAAGTACCACCCTCAAGATTTTAAAGATTTTGTAAATGCCTTTTACCAGCAAACGAATCATTTAGTTTATGAATATTCCCCTTCTTTTTTAATCATGCTTGATTACATGAAAAAAGGAGATTGGTTGTACAATTATAAAAATATTGAAGGGCTTGATAGCGCAGCGCGTGGGCTATCGAGAAGAATATCATTTCCGAACGATTTGTTCAAGGCGAAAGAGGTTTTTATAGAGAATGAGACCCTAATTACAACACACTTCAATAGTTATATGCAAGAGGCTGTGGATAATTTTTATTGTCCGGGTTCACAAAAATTACGTAATTTCAATTTGAAATAGAAAGTTTACTACTATCAGAAATTTCTCTACATACATAGCTGTACTACTAAGTATCAGCACCTTATTCTTCACAGCATGTGAGGTCAACACCAATAAAATGAAGGTGAAACCCGTGTCTAAAAACATGGCCAACACCATAAAAGTTGACTTAAAAGAAATAAAGGAACAAGATAAATTAGTGGTATTAGCCGAAAATTCTACTGCTTCTTACTTCATATACAGAGGTAAAAAGATGGGGTTGGAGTATGAGATTTTGAAAGAGTTTGCCGAACATTTGGGCGTACAACTCGAAATCAAAATGGTACACAACCTCGACAACATCATTGATTTATTGAATAATGGTGAAGGTGACATGATAGCCTGTAATTACACCGTAACAAAAGACAGAGCTAGATCCATCAACTTTACAGATGCTTACATGCGTTCTTCACAAGTTGTTGTGCAACGCAAACCCAAAGATTGGAGAGAACGCAACCGTAAAAAAGCCTGGAAAGAAGATGTTGTAACCGATCCTCTTGGATTGATTGGAAAAAAAATACATGTTTGGCAAAATTCTTCTTACTATGATAGACTCGTAAATCTACAAGATGAATTAGGAGATACCATCTACATCGAAGCGGTTGAAGGAGATGTTTTACCAGAACAACTCATAGAACAAGTTGCTGATGGTTTAATTGATTATACCGTAACAGATCAAAATGTAGCACTGATTAATAGTCGCTTCTACCCTAACATTGATATAGACTTAAACATTAGTGTTAAGCAACAAATCGCCTTTGGTATGCGTAAATCGAGTAAAGTGTTGTTGCATGAATTTAACCGCTGGTTAAAAGACTTTATGAAAACAAGCACCTTTGCTTACATCAAACATAAATACTTAGATATTTCGCAATTCTCATCGAAAGCACAGCATGAATTCTCTTCTCTAGGAGGAGGGAAAATTTCCAAATACGATAAGCTTTTCAAGGAAATCGCTTCAGATTACAAATGGGACTGGCGTTTATTGGCCGCTTTAGTTTACCAAGAGTCTAAATTTAAAACAGGACAAAAATCTTGGGCAGGTGCTTACGGACTCATGCAATTCATGCCAGGTGTTGGTCCGTCTTATGGTGTATACCCCACTTCACCACCAGAAACGCAAATTAGAGGTGGTATGAAAAAGCTCTACAAAAACTACGGTGATTGGCACATGATTACAGATTCTATTCAACGCATCAAATTCACCCTTGCCACTTATAACGCAGGTTTAGCACACATACAAGATGCTCAGCGTTTAGCAACCAAGTATGGTAAAAACCCTAATGTGTGGGACGACAATGTAGAGATCATTGCCTTGAATCTGAATAACCCGAAGTATTACAAAGACGAATTAGTAAGAAGTGGTTATTTAAGAGGTTCAGAAACCTACAACTACGTACGAGAAATCTTTGTTCGTTTCAATGAATATGAATCTGCTTTTGAAAAGGTTGAACCTAATTCTTAACGTCTAATATTATTAGGTCGTACATAATATCCTCGTTCGGCTTTACTTTTCCTTCTAATCCTTTAGCTCCATAAGCTTTTTCAGCAGGAATATGAACATATACCTTATCATGGTTCTTTCTTCCTTCTAAGGCTTTAACCAAAGCTGGTAACTCAGTTGTATTTGCCATATCTATATTGATAGGCTTCACATCTGCATAAGTATTTGCATAACGCGGCTGCGATGCTGAATGAGCAAAGTAATGTACTTTGATTTTACTGTTTGACTTTACAACAGCTTCGTTGGCTTCTTTACTTTCTTCTATGGTGTAGACCTTAATACCGTCCACATTAGCTGTAGGAGCGATTTTATCCAAGATATTTAAGTGCAAGTAATTATCTGCATTAGGCGGAACTAATCCAGGAATCCCCTTCTCTCCTCTAGCTAATTTTGCAGGTAAAAAGATATCTACCTCATCACCAACATGCAAATACTGCATGGCCAATTTCCATCCTTCAGTTTGAATATTCCATCCATAAGGATAAGCTATACTCGTCTTTTGAATCAAATGATTACCATCGTAAACTTTACCATCTTCCAAGGCATTTTTGTAATCTATGCGCAATACATCATACATCTCTACCTTTGGACCCTCACCCTTTTTATACCAAGTGATTTTAATTCCATTGTCCAAAACCAACTCACTAACAGTATCTTTTAGCTCAATCGCCAATGTATCGACGTTAGCATTACTTTCTGCTTCTGTCGTATCTATTACTTCAACATTTGTACTGTCTGAAGTTTCAAAAGGCGTATTACTTTCAACTTCTTTTACTCCATCTATAGTACAAGCAAAAACAATAGGGAATACCAAGAAAGGTACGAAGGTGTTGTTCAATTTCATTTTGGGTATCTTTATTTAGATGTAATCGCTGTTAATTCTATATCTGCTACAATCACTTCCAAAGGTGGAATTTCTTGCATATCTCCAAGTAGTCCGTGCGCTAAATGACTGGGCATAATAAATTTAGCTCTATCACCTACAGACATCATTTTTATTCCTTGATGCAAACCTAATTCTACATCACTTTTATCCACTTTGAAGCTACTCGTTGTATTTCCTTCACTTTGATAGACCGTATCTTCATCCAACAACTGAATTAGGAACTTAACGTGAGCTACTTCATCTTCTTGTATTGTTGGTCCAGCACTATCTTTGTAGATATCATACTGCAGTCCCGTTTCCGTTTTTTTCATCTCCAGTTCTGGATGACGTTTCAAATAGACCTTTATCTCCACCTCTTGTTCAAAGGCAAAACGCTGGTTCATCTCTACGGATTGATCCGTAGACCAACTCGTAGGTTGAGTATCTTCAACTTCTGGCGTTGAAGTACAAGCTGTAAATACAGCTAAAAACGGAAGTATGCGGAATGATTTTAGCAAAATTCTGGTAATACGGTTTTTAATTTTTCAATAGCTCCCTTTAAATCTTTGGTATACCTACCACCGGCTGCGTTTTTGTGTCCGCCACCATGGAAATAAGTAGAGGCCAAAGTGTTTACAGGATTATCTTCTCCTATAGAACGGAAAGAAATCTTAATTATTCCATCCGATTCTTTCAAGAAGATAGATTTGCGAATTCCTTCAATAGACAATACAGTATTTACTAATCCTTCTGTATCTCCTTTTTCATAATGGAAACGCTCTAAATCTTCTTTGGTTAAGTAGATAATTGCCGTTTTGTATTCGGGCAAAATCTCCAAGTTATTGCTGATGGCATAACCGTGCAATTGCAAACGGTTCACCGAGTTGTTATCGAAAGTGTTTTCGTGGATCTTGTTGTTCTCGATACCAAGCTCTAACAAATCTGCTACAATGCGGTGTGTTTTAGAAGTTGTACTCGAGAACCTAAAACTACCCGTATCTGTCATGATACCCGTATAAATGGCCTCACCACATGCTTTGGTAATTTTATCCTGATCTGCATTGGCTTCAATTAATTCATATATCAACTGAGCTGTAGAACAAGAAGAGGTATCTGAAAATACAATTTCGAATCCTTCCTCCTCGGGGTTAAGGTGGTGATCTATCATCACTTTTTTACCCGGAGCAGAAAGAAGGAAGGGCTGCATTTCATTGCCCACCCTTCCGAATGAATTAAAGTCTAAACAGAAAATTAAATCTGCAGCACTCAAATGTGCTTTCACCTCATCAATGTTATTTTCGAAAGACAAAATTTCATCCGTCCCATTCATCCAATGCAAAAACTTAGGAGCAGCATCGGGGTGACAGATGTGTAATTCACCTTTATACACTTCTTTTAAGTAGTGATACAAAGCAAGTGAACTCCCAATAGAATCACCATCGGGTGATTTATGAGCCGTAATTACTACCTGCTTGGCTTCCTTTAATAATTCGTTGAGTTGGTTGATTTTATCTTCTGTAAATACCATATGTCTGTTACGACTTTAAAATTGCTTGTGTTTCTTTCACTAATTCTGCTGCTAAACCTGCAGATACATTCACCAAAGGAAGACGTAAGTGCGTAGCACAAACTCCTCTTTCCTCTAAACAAACTTTTACTCCAGCTGGATTACCTTCTGCAAACATCATGTTGGTAATGTTGAACAACTTGTAGTGGTTTTCTCTAGCTGTTTCGTTGTCATCTGTCATGGCTGCTTTAACCATTGTAGAGAACACCTCTGGGAAAGCGTTACAAGATACAGAAATTACACCTTGTGCTCCTGAAACAAGCATAGGAAAAGTTAAATTGTCATCTCCTGAGATTACATCAAATCCTTCTGGCGCTCCTTGAATCAATTGCATGATTTGATCTAAATCTCCACATGCTTCTTTAATTGCTACGATGTTATCAAACTCACGTGCTAAACGCAAAGTTGTATCTACAGCCATGTTAGAAGAAGTTCTTCCCGGTACATTGTACAAGATAATCGGTAATTCAGTAGCTTCAGCAATCGCTTTGAAGTGCTGGTAAATTCCCTCTTGTGTTGGTTTATTGTAGTAAGGAGAAACACTTAAAACACCGTCAATAGCATCGTGATTCATGTTCTTCAACTGGTTTACGATAGCCATGGTATTGTTTCCTCCTACCCCAAATACGATAGGTAACTCCCCATTGTTTTCATCTGCAACGATGTCTAAAACATGTGCCTTCTCCTCTGGTGATAATACAGGGTTTTCTCCTGTAGTACCTTGTACCACTAAAAAGTCTGTTCCTCCTTCAATTTGAAGACGAACTAACTTTCTTAATCCTTGCTCATCTATCGTAAGATCAGCATTGAACGGTGTAATTAACGCTACACCTGCTCCTTTGAACATGTTATTCATTTGAACTTATTTATGTACTTATTACTTTTTTCTAAATATTTACTGATGTCTTGCTCCTCATCTGTTATTACCACATTGGATGCTTGAGAATTTACTCCAGAACGCACCAATTTGTATTCACTTTGATAAGCAGCTATTATCTTTTCTAGTTTCTTGTTTGCTTTGGTTTGACAACTCACTAAAGCAAAAGGGCGTCTCCCCCATTCTCCCGGCAAAGCTTTCTCATCTAACTTTCCAAACATGGAAAAAGATGCCGCTGTAATGAATTGTGTATCTAAGGTATTGCTTAAATCTTCCGGCAATTTCTTTCCTTTATACCACACCAAAACGTGAACCTTGTATTGCTCATTCGAAAAAGACTTTTCTATATCTCTTTTTAAGAGATTGGTCATGTCTTTACTTTCAAACTCCGTTAAAAAAACTATCTCGCGCTTACTCACCCGTTATCATTTTTTCAAGGTCCAACTCACTAATAATCTCTACGCCCAACTTGTTGGCTTTTTCTAATTTGGCAGGCCCCATATTATCACCTGCAACCAAGTAAGAAGTTTTGGCAGAAATAGAACCTACATTCTTTCCACCATTGTCTTCTATCATGGCTTTCAATTCATTTCTAGAGAATTTTTCAAAAACCCCAGAAATAACAATCTTCAATCCTTCTAACTTATTCGAAGCTTTTACCTCGGCTTCTGTTTCCAATTGCAAACCTGCCGTTTTTAAGCGCTCTACAATGGCTAAGTTTTCTTCGTTTTGGGCAAAAGCTATAATGCTCAACGCTATCTTATCTCCAATTTCATCTATGGCTATTAACTCATCGTAAGTCGCCGTTAGAATTTTATCAATGGTCAATAATGATTGAGCTATTTTCTTCGCTACAGTTTCTCCTACGAAACGAATACCTAAACCAAACAATACCTTCTCAAAAGGAACTTGCTTACTTGCTTCTATACCTTGTAACATATTATTGGCCGATTTATCTGCCATTCTATCCAAGGCTATTATGTCGTCGAAAGTTAAAGTATAAAGATCTGCATAATTTGAAATCAAACCTTTATTCACCATTAAACTCACGGTTTCAGTTCCGAGTCCGTCTATGTTCAACGCCTTGCGCGATATAAAGTGATCTATCTTTCCTATGATTTGAGGTCTACACCCTAAATCGTTTGGACAATAATGCTGTGCTTCTCCCTCTGTTCTTTTGAGTTCTGTTCCACATTCCGGACACTCCTCAATAAAAACAATAGGTTGAGCGTCTTCTGCTCTAGCTTCCAAGTTCACCCCAACAATTTTGGG
>NZ_JBVCPV010000072.1:0-12963 GCF_057456495.1 Lishizhenia sp.
ATAGTGGGAGTTTTGGTCTTAAGTGCTATCATCACTCCTCCAGATTTCATTAGTCAAATCATTGTTTCTATTCCAATACTTATTCTTTACGAAATAGGTATTATCCTTTCTAAAAGAGTTGAAAAAGAACAATTAATCAATCAAGCGTAAAGAATAATAAGCAAAATTAATTTTTAGTTAATTTATAAGCCTCTAGGGATACTATTTATTGGGGAAAGCATTAACTTTAACCCTGTAAATGAAAGCGCTACTTATCCTCATTAATTGTTGTTTAGTCCTTTTTGCTTTTTCACAAACCACCAAAGTAAGAGGAAAGGTTTTCGATGAAGAAACGAAAGAGGCTATCCCACTGGCAAAAGTATTTTTCCAGGATACTAAAACTGGTACAACCACAGATTTCGATGGAAACTTCTCTCTCGAAAGTTATTACGTTTCCGATTCTTTAGTCATCAGAGCTTCAGGCTATCAAACCTACACGCTTTATGTAGATACAGACTTGGAGGAAGAACAGACTTTCAATATCGCCTTATCACCGGTAATTCTGGACATGGAAGAGGTACAAATCCTTCCTCCTGATGAAGCACCTTCCACTATCCTACACAAGAAAATTGTACGCAATAAAAAGATTAACAACAAAGAGAAATTAGAAGCTTACGAGTTTGAATCCTACAACAAAATACAATTAGATTTAAACAACTTAGGGGAAGATTTTGAACAAAGAAAAGTAATTCAAAAACTAGATGTTTTGGCGGATTACCTCGACAGTGATACTTCAGGAAAAATACTTCCTATGATTATGTCTGAGTCTTTCTCTAACTTTTATTACCGCACGAATCCCAGCCGTAAAAAAGAAGTTATGATTGCCTCGCGTGTTACGGGGGTAGACAATTTAGAATTGAGTCAGTTCACAGGTGAAATGTACCAAGACATCAATGTTTACGACAATTACATTACCATTTTCGACAAATCATTTATTAGCCCAATAGCTGGATTCGCACGAAGTTTCTATTACTTCATTTTAGAAGATAGTGCCACGATAGATGGAAATTGGTGTTATAAATTGAGTTTTAGACCCAAAACTAGAGGTGATCTGAGTTTTGTGGGAGAAATGTGGGTACATGACACAACCTATGCTGTAAAATCATGGCAAGCCACAGTAGCCGAGAAAGCCAACATCAATTTTATTAAAGACTTCTACATAGAGCAAGAGTTCGATCAAGTAGAAAAAGAAGTTTGGATGTTAACCCGCGATAAATTAGTGATTGATTTCAACGTTACAAAGAAGTCTCAAATTGTTGGTTTTTATGGAAGAAAACTTACTACGCGTAAGAAATTCGTGATTAACAAACCACATGATTTAGACTTTTATAAATCCAATGATAACGTAGAAGTTGCTGATGATGCCACTGAAAAATCCGAAGCTTTTTGGAAGGAGAACAGACATGAACCTTTGAGTGAAACAGAAGAAGGAATACAAGTAATGGTAGACTCTCTGAACAACACTCGTTTCTTTAATGCGGTTAAGAATACAACCTACATGCTTACCACGGGGTTTTATCCTTGGAAAAAAATTGAAATCGGTAACTACCAAAGTTTAATTGGCTACAACCCTGTTGAAGGAATTAGAAATCAACTTCAACTTAGAACCTCTAACAATTTCAGTAAACGTATTGAGTTCAGCGGGAAATTAGCCTATGGATTTAGAGACCAACGATTTAAATACGGCGGTAAAGTTAGGTACAACATCACCCCTAAAAAACGAGGAATACTTTCTCTCTACTACAATTATGATATAGAGCAAATCGGTTTAGCGCCGAGCGCTGCAGATGTTGGAGCTACCTTTGGAGCACTATTAAGAACCGCTCCTTTAGACAAACTAACCTTCGTTGAACGTACGGGGATAAAATTAGAGAAGGATGTTAAAAAGGACCTTATTTTAACTTTTGGAACCGAATGGAAGGAGTTTACACCTTTAGGAAAAGCAATATACCAGCGAAATACACCCAGTGGAATAGAAACCATAAACCGACTTCAAACTACTGAATTCACGATTAAAGTGAGGTATGGTAAAAATGAGGAATTCTTATCGGGTTCCTTTGATAGAACTTCCTTAGGTTCTAAATGGCCAATTCTATCTTTCCAGACGGTAGTAGGTGTTAGAGGAATTCTAGGAGCTGATTACAACTACCAAAAGTTTGAAGGTCAAATCCTACACAGTCCTAAAATAGGTCTATTCGGTAAATTGAATTACAACATTTATGCGGGAATCATTGAAGGAAATGCCGCATACCCTTTCCTTAAAGTACACGAAGGGAGTCAATCTCTATGGCTACAAACAGAAGCTTACAATAAAATGGACTTCTTTGAGTTTATCTCTGATAAGTATGTAGGGATGCACTTAGAGCACCATTGGGATGGATTTATTTTAGACAGAATTCCATTAATCAGAAGTTTTAAATGGCGTATGGTTACCAGTGCTAGAGGAGTTTACGGTAGTATTTCTCAACAGCACATAAAAGAAATGATACTTCCTCCCAATACCAAAATGTTTGGAAACATACCTTACGTTGAAACGGGAATAGGAATAGAAAATATTTTGAAATTTGGTAGAATAGATGCCATCTGGAGGTTAACTCATTTAACCGACGGTAGGTCACCCTTTACGATAAGAGCACGATTTGTTTTCAGTTTTTAAAGGAGAAAATTAAATTTGTGAGATAGCAATACGCAACAAAGAGCTGATGAAGTTAAGAACGCAGGAGATTAAGAAAAGCTACAAAGGAAGAAAAGTAGTGAAAGGGGTAAGTATAGAGGTAAACCAAGGAGAAATTGTTGGTTTATTAGGCCCAAACGGTGCGGGAAAAACAACTTCATTTTACATGATTGTAGGTTTGGTTAAGCCTGACGAAGGAAAAGTATTTCTTGATGCAGATGAAATTACCAAAATGCCTATGTATAAGCGTTCTCAATTAGGTATCGGTTATTTACCGCAGGAAGTTTCAGTATTTAGAAAGCTAAGTGTTGAAGACAACATTATGGCTATTTTGGAAATGACAGCTTTGAATAAAGCTGAACGTCATGCCAAATTGGAACAATTGATTGAAGAATTCAGCCTCGGACACGTTAGGAAAAACTTAGGGTCTCGACTTTCTGGTGGAGAAAAGCGAAGAACAGAAATTGCTAGAGCCTTGGCAACGGACCCGAAATTCGTTTTATTGGACGAACCATTTGCAGGAGTTGACCCAATTGCTGTAGAAGATATTCAAAGTATCGTAGCTGATCTGAAGAACAGAAATATTGGTATCTTGATTACCGATCACAACGTTCAAGAGACGCTTTCTATTACAGACAGAGCTTATTTGTTATTCGAAGGGCAAATCTTAAAATCTGGAACAGCTGAAGAATTAGCTGAAGATGAAAAGGTTAGAAAAGTGTATCTTGGTCAAAACTTTGAACTTAGAAAAAAGGTTTAAGATGAAAACAATACTGCGCTACTTCCCGCTTCTACTTCTATTTCTTAGTGCATGTTCTAAAACATGTGATTTACCAGAAAATGAAAATACAGGACTTATTGTTGAGGATGTACTCATCAAATCAAGCAATCTTCAATCTCCTTTGGATGACGGAGAAGGCGTAATTATTCGTTCACAAGACATGAATGAGGATTACGGAAATTGTAGCGTAAGTTTTGACGGTGGAGACACCTTTCAAGCTATTGATTTTGGCACCTACTCTCTTATTGGGACACGTACTAGCACCTTATGTTCAACTACTTTTTTGCGCGATGTTCAGAAAGACGATATGGGGAATTTTATCAATTACTCCATTACCATTAACGAATGCGATGAAGGGTGTGATTTCTACGTAACTACTATGAATTGGGTGTTGATTCCAGCTGTTGATAGTTCTTATGAAATTGAAGTCTTTTTGTTCTAAAAAATTCGACAACTAAAGATCGCGGTATCATCTACATAATCCTTTTTACCTCTCCATTCATCCAACTTCGAAAAGAGTAGATTATTCAAGTCTTCCATGTTCAAGGGATAATAATTACGTATCAACTTTTTCAACCTTTCCGTTTCAAAAAACTCTCCTTCTTCATTTTCTAACTCAACTACTCCATCCGTGTATAATACAAGCGTAGAATTAGAGGTTATCTCAACTTCATCTTGTTCTAAGAAAGGAATCTCATCCAACATTCCAAGACCTATACATCCCTTATCTAAAGATTTAGACGTTCGACCATTTGTAATAAAAGGATGATTGTGCCCCGCGTTGATATAGGTAAATTTACGAGTAATAGAATTGTAACGACCGATAAAGAAGGTGATAAATTTCTCCCCTTTAGCCCCTTGCATTACCTTTTCATTTAAAGCATGAATGAGGTATTTTAAATCTAATTTACCCAAGGAAATTAGGGTTCTTAATGTCGCCTGGAAACTTGCCATCAGCATAGCTGCTCCAATTCCCTTTCCAGAAACATCTCCTATACATACAATGAATTCATCATCAGAAATACGAATGAAATCATAATAATCTCCCCCTACTTCATGTCGTGATTTATAGGTAGCGGCAAGATCTATACGTTTATCTGATGGCAAATGTGATGGAAATAACAAACGTTGCATCTCTCTAGCCACTTCTAAATCTTTGCGTATACGTTCTTGTTTTAATTCTTCTTTCGCCAAACGCTTGTTTTCTATCGCCACCGCAATAATATTGGTCAAAGTCTGTATAAAAGACAAATTCGCTAAAGTTGAAGTTGGTTTTAAGGCATGGTCTTCTACCCCCGAAATCAGTAGAAAAGCCAACGCATGGTTTCCTTGAATAATAGGAACGATAAAATCAAAATCATTGATCACTTTAATGTGACTGGATTCGATTACTGTAATCTCTTTGAAACGGAGAAGGTCTTCTTCTACATCCACGTCTTTCACTCGTCCTTTGTAACCTTCTTTGATCAAACACTTCCATTGTTCGTCTTTATTAAACATCACAAAGCGTTGAAAACCGAGTTGTTCTTTGAGTATAAAAGTGTAGATACTCACCAAGCTTTCCACCGATAAATTATCGTTGATACTCTTGGTGATCTCCAACAGCGAATTGAGCTTAATATCTTTCAATAAAAGCTCGTCTTCTAACCTATGGAATATCTCATCTTCTATCATAAATTCTCTATGATTTCAGGTAAGCGTCTTACCGCTGCCATTTCTCTATATACCACTCTTAATTCTTGACAAGGAGAACCAAAATACGATTTACCACCTTCCAAACTTTTGGAGATTCCAGATTGTGCCATTATCACAGCTCCTTCACCTATGGTAACATCGCTTGCACAACCAACTTGTCCCCAAATCGTTACCTTATCCTCTATATTCACACAACCCGCTATTCCTACATTTGCAGCGAACAAGCAGTGTTTTCCTATTTCAGTATCATGACCAATATGTACTTGATTATCCAATTTAGATCCCTCACCAATTATTGTGAGAGAAGAAACTCCTGCATCTATAGTACACATGGCACCTAACTCTACATTAGACTGTAACCAAACACCACCGCAGGTATGCATCCTATCGTATGCTTCACCTTTCTTTTTGTAATAAAAAGCAGAATGCCCCACAACAGAATTAGGACCTACGATTACATTTTCATCTATGCGTGTATTATCCATGATAACAGCACCGGGATAGATAATGGATCCGGCTCCGATTTGTACATTCTTCCCTACAAAAACATTGGGGTAAAGAATTACACTCTCGTGAATATCACTCCCTGAAGAAATCTCACCTGATTGCGCTTGAAAAGGTCTAAAATGCTTTGTTAAACGATTAAAATCATCGAAGGGTGCATCTGAAATCAACAAGGCTTTTCCTTCTGGAAAATCAACTTCCTGATCAATTAAAATTGTAGTAGCGGCACTGTTTACCGCTTTTTTGTAATACTTGGGGTGGTCAACAAATACAATATCTCCCTCCACTACTCTGTGGATTTCATTCAATCCTTCAACTACATGGTTGGGATCTCCTATAAACTTACAATCAATGATTGCTGCGATTTCTTGCAGGCTGTATTTGCGTTCTAATTTCATAACCCGAGTTTACTCCAAAATGGAATTTCAAGTATAAAGTTAAGCCCTATTCACCGCGCTTTATCAACAATTCTAAAAGGTTTTACGCTTCAACATGTTAATATCTACAATTGAACCTTTTTACAACAGAAGTGTACCGTTGCAAAACACAAAAATTATGAAATCAATATTTCTCGCATTAAGTACTTTGCTTTTCGTAAGTACGCATGCACAAACAGCAAAAATCAATCTAGAAAAACATCATTTATCTTACCAAGAAAGTAGCTCCGCCAAGCTTCACAACTTTGGAATACCCAGTGATTTTGAACCTGTAAGTATGTACGACACTTTAGAATACTATCAACGAGGTTGTATTATTGCACACAAGAAATACAAAATCAATTCAAATTATTTAGATACGCTTTGTGACATTGACTTCATTAAAAATTATGAAGCTAGTACTGATGAAATCAATGAAAAAATGTTAGGCGGTCATGTTATGGTAAATTTCGATCAGTATGAAAACGAAAGAAAGCAAAGAAGTCAACAACCCAAGAAAAGCAGCATTCCTTGGTACTATGGTCTTTTTCTATTGGCATTTCTTCCCTTCATCAAGTTAAAACAGCATGAAGTCTAAAATCTTCACCGGCCTTTTCTTACTTCTTTATTTTGTAGTGCTTCCCTTCCCTTATTGGACTTTCAATTTAAGGGAGGGGCTTTTCTACCCTATTTACTCGAGATTTCTGAAGTATGTCGCGGAACTACTTCAATTGAACTACTCTTCCCAATTTCTCTCAGATGGCGCACTCCAGTACTTATCCCTCGCTTTAATTTTCGTTTTGAGTATTATCCTCTTTTACTTTTTGACAAAGCTCAGAATAGACACGTCCAAACTTGAAAAAACACTCACTTTTCTTTACAAAATCAATCTACTTATCCTCTCTTTTTTCATGGTAAAATATGGATTGGATAAACTCATTGGCGGACAATTTAACATTGTAGAAGGAAATCTGCTGCATAAGGAACTAAAAGACTTCTCCAAAGACTTGTTACTTTGGGCTACTCTACAAAGTTCTGAACTTTTTAACTACGTAACAGGAGGTGTGGAAATTATTGGTGGACTCTTTATATTAAACACCTACACCAGAAAACTCGGACTTTTAGTCTGTACTACCTCCCTTCTTTTCGTTGTTTTACTCAATTTCAGTTTTGATATAAACGTAAAAATTCTCTCCCTTTATTTACTTGCACAAAGTATTTATGCTTGGGGAGCCTACTATAAAAACTTACAAAATCTTCTTTTGCCAAGAACTGAAATTATTGTTTTAGACAAGGAATCTTCGCCGCATCAACTCAACAAATGGGTAATTTCATTTTTTCTCCTTTTTTTGATTTCAGAAGGAGTCATCCAACATTTAAGTTCAACGAAAGACAGACCAGAATGGGCCAAAAGTTATGAAGTGATTGGAGAGAACAATTACTTTATACACATCCATTCAGACGCTTTTATCATAGAAGAAAAAGATGGAGTTTTTGAGAGTAATGCTTTTCAAGTTTTGAACGCAACCCCCACAAAATTAAGGTTTAAAACTACAGATGTTGTTCAACTCATCCTTTCTGATAGCACTTCTATTTATTGGGTAAAAAATCAAGACACCCTTGAAATCGAAGTCATTGATTTTAGCCACACTCCTTACCTACAAGACGACTTTCATTGGACCACGGAAGGCAGTTTGGGGGTAAAATAGTTTGAGGGTTTGTCTCTCGACTGCCGCTCGAGAACCTTATACATTTTAGTTGAAGAAAAAATAATCGTCTTCATTGCAACCAATCATTGAGTTCTTGAATCGTTGAATTTTCAAATCCTTAAATCAAAAAAGGGCCACCTCATCTGAGATAGCCCTTTCAATATTTGATATGCTAAAGCTTAGTACTTCAACAATTTTGTTAATTCTACTTCTACTTTTTCCGCGTTTGGTAATAAAGTCGCTTCTAAAGTTGAGTTCAATGGAATCGCTGGTGTATCTATAGATCCACAAAGTCCAACTGGAGCATCCAAATGTTCGAAACACTCTCTTTGGATTCTTCCTGCTAATCCTAAAGTGAAACTAGCTTCTACAGACTCTTCTGTAACTAACATCATTTTGTTGTGACGTTTCGCTGCAGCGTAAATTGTATCCATATCTAAAGGACTCAAGGTTCTCAAGTCAATGATCTCTACTCTACCTTCGTATTGTTTAGCCGCTTCTAATGTCCAGTAAACACCTCTACCGTAAGTTACCACAGCACAAGATTCACCATTTGCAATCGCTTCTTCCGTAGCTTCTGTAACGATACGTGCTTTTCCAAAAGGAACTACATAATCCTCATCTGGTTCAATAGACATTGCGCCTTCAGTTCCAGGAATCTTAGACCAGTATAAACCTTTGTGCTCTAACAAGACTACTGGGTTTGGATCGTAGAAAGCAGCTTTCATCAATCCTTTTAAATCTGCCCCAGTAGATGGGTAAGCGATTTTAATACCACGTATGTTTGTCAATACAGATTCTACACTTGAAGAGTGGTAAGGTCCACCAGAACCATAAGCTCCAATAGGAACTCTAATGATAGAACTTACTGGCCATTTTCCGCCACTTAAGTAGCAAGATCTAGACAATTCTGTAAACAACTGGTTTAAACCTGGCCAGATGTAATCAGCGAACTGTACCTCTACGATAGGTTTTAAACCTACTGCAGACATACCCACTGTAGAACCAATAATGAAGGCCTCTTGGATAGGAGTATTGAATACTCTATCATCTCCAAAGGTTTGCGCTAAAGTAGCTGCTTCTCTAAACACACCACCTAAACGACCACCAACATCTTGTCCGTATAACAAACTCTCAGGGTGTTTCTCCATTAATTCTCTAACGGCAAACAACGCACTATCAACCATGATAGTTTTCTTTTTCCCTTTCGGTTCTCTTTCTCCTTTTTCTTCTGTGATTGGCGTTGGAGCAAAGTAATGATCTGTAACAGATTCTGGAGATGGATCTTCTGCCATAGCAGCTTTTTCATACACCTCATCTACCAATGCTCTAACATCCGCTTCAGTATTGATGATATCTGCCTCGCTTAAACCAGCTTCTCTCGCCAATTCTTTGATCTTTGGATATGGATCACGTAATGCAGACTCTTCTAAATCATCTCTGTACCATTCTTTACGTACACCAGATGTGTGGTGACCTAATAATGGAACTTTAGCGTGTATAATGAAAGGTCTTCTTTCTTTACGGATAATTGAAATTACCTCCTCAACAGTTTGGTAACATTCTTCGAAGTCTGTACCATCAATAGTTCTTACTTCTATCCCTTTAAAACCTTTCGCATAATGCGTAATATCTTGCGCTCTTGTTTCTTTAGAATTTGCTGAAATATCCCACTCATTATCTTGTACTAAGTAAATGATAGGGAACTGCTTTAATGCAGCCATTTGGAAAGCTTCAGAAACTTCACCCTCTGTACAAGAAGCATCTCCTAAAGAACAAACTACAACTGGATTTTCTCCCTTGTAATCTTCCGCTAAACCTTGTTTCTCTTTGTATTGAACTCCCATCGCAACTCCTGTCATTGGAATAGCTTGCATTCCAGTTGCAGAAGATTGGTGAGGAATTTTTGGCATATCATCTCTGTTTAAAGATGGATGCGAGTAATATGTTCTACCTCCAGAAAATGGCTCATCTTTCTTTGCGAAAATGTGTAACATTAATTCGTAAGGAGTGATACCAATTCCTAAAAGAATACTGTCGTCTCTATAGTATGGAGCTACCCAGTCTTGAGGTTTTAGCTGCATACCCATTGCTAATTGAATAGCTTCGTGACCACGAGATGTAGCGTGAACGTATTTAGATGTAACCTCTTTATTTGCTTCGTATTTCTCTGCCAATGTTTTAGCAGTACACATCAATTCGAACCCTTTTGCGATGTTCTCCTTTGATGTTTTTATCTTTTTCTTTGAAGTTTTTGTTGACTTTGTTTGTGCCATTTGAATAATTCTTCTTTGAGGTCGCTAAAATACTAATTTCAGCCGAGCTAAGCAGTCCTTTTAAAGATAGAATCTCAATTTACTCAGATGTCTTTTCCCCAACCTATCTGAAGTTTTATGTGTAAAGCATTCCCCAACAAAGCTTGTTTCTTGTTGATTTTGTAATCAAAAACCCGCTCATCAGAATTGTATGCATTGAGGGCAAACATATAATTCACTTCGAAATTAAATTGTAAAAATCCAGAGCGTATAAATCGAGGATGATAATAACGTGTTATACTTAATGCCGGCCCTAAATAACTCGTACTTTGCAGTTCAGGTACCGTGTATATATAACCTGTGTTGTTATAGTTTTCGAAATTAAACACACCTGTTCTAATTCCACCCCGCATCCCAAAGTGGAGATCATTATCCGACCATTGAAAGACTCTGTACCCTAATGCATACTCAAAGGCTGGAGCAAAAGCACCCCGTAATATTTGATCTGGCTTTTTCACCATGACAAAATTCATGAGTCCGCCTACTCTAACCCTATCGAAATCTAAAGTCAAACTAACCCCTAAACTATTGCCCAGTGCCTTTTTATTATTTTGGTTAATAAAGACACTTGATTCTAAGGCAAAGCATCCTTTTTGCTCCAACAAAGCCTGTCCACTACTCACCGAAGTAAGCAGGGTAAAAAGCCACAGTAGAGCTTGCCTTTTCATCTTTATTGTTTTACGAATTTCTCTTGCGCCAATACTTTATCAGCCTGAATTAACTTTAGCATATACATCCCTTTCGCCAATTTACTAACATCTAAATTTTGCTGTAAATCTTGCGCATTCACGGGAATGGTTTGCAACAATTTCCCTTCTAAATTGTACAAGGCAAATGTGGCATCATTCAACAATGTCCCCAATGACAATGTTAAATTATCGGATGTCGGGTTGGGATAAAGCTGCAAATAATCTACTTCTTGATTACTTAAACTATTGGTTGAATTTACACTTACTTTAAAATCATCAAAATAGAAACCATCTCCTGTTGTATATGTATCTGATTGTAATAAAAATCTAACCATGATTTTCTCCCCAAAATAATCCGACAAGTCAATAAATTCTTGTACCCATTCACTTTGAACACCATCATAAAGTGGCATACCTACAGGTTGAATAGATCCATTATCAGAACCTGGAACAGTATACAAACCACACTGTGCTTGCCAAGACGCTCCGTAGTCAGTACTCACCTGAAATTGAACAAAATCATAAGATTTTTCGATATCCCATTTGGCATAAAACGAAATATTTGCAAGATCAGCACCTGTAAGGTCAATCGTATCATTCAATACCAATTCATTGATGATATCATCTTGGTAATTTCCATTCGGAGAGTCTGTCATGGAATAATCTGCAGAATAAAACTCTGTTTGCGATGGACTCCAAAGGCCTAACCAATTCGTATTTGAACTTGATGAAACCGCGTCTTGGAAAACAACATTCACACTTCCGTAGACCTTTTGAATACGCACTTTTTTTACATATCCTCCAAAATCTAAATGATACTCATAAACAATGGCATCACCCAATTGAAGATTGGATGCTAACTGATAGCTAACACTACCCTGTGCTGTCGTATTGATGGCTATATCATGGGAATTTCCGTTTCCAACACTTTGAATCCCTTGTATTGCATGTACACTCACGTCTATAGCTCCATTGTCAAGCCCTAAACGACGCATTTCATAATCGAAACTACCCGCTGATGCCGTTATAAAAAGTGGGCTTTGATCTTCTATCGTTGCATATTTATGCGTCAATAATCCCATGGTTAAATTCGGGTGCAACATTTCTTTACAAAAACCTTCAATTTGACTCGCTGGCGCCCAAAAACCGTTACTCACTTCGGGGGTCATCGCAAAAACACCATGATCTTTATACATGTAGTCATCAGAATCTCCCGAGGCGGGATAGAGTCCAGAACTTTTCATCGCTTGATAACCGTTAAATTCAGCCATGTGACTACTGTAATTTTGAAAATAATCGTGATCTACCGCTAACTCAGAAACTGTTGAACCTATAGGAAATAAAAGCAAATCACCATGTGTATGTGCGTTAAAGGCGAATTCTATAGAATGATTTTCAATGAACCATTTCATGATTTGGGTCTCATTCTCAGAAAAAGGTCCTGTTCCTGGATACACATCAGAATTTGTATTTGTCAAATCCACCCCTGTGGTTCCCCATTGGTAGTTATAGTTTCTGTTTAAATCCACTCCTTTGTTGAAAGTCCCAACATTTCTTCTATTCTTTCTATGCATTCCACCTCCATTTGGATTCGTGGTTTCATTGTAGATATAACCGTCTGGATTTATCATAGGAATAAAATAGAGCTCTGTATTATCGATCAAATAAGTGATTTCTGGATTTGTCCCATAATTCTCCAATAAATACCACATGTAGTAAATGTTTTGGATAAGAGAACCTGGCTCTCTTGCATGGTGTATTGAAGTATACAAGACTTCTGGTTCAGCTTCGTCTACAGTTGGGTTATCGGATATTTTAACCATATAGAGTGGTCTTCCTTCTAATGTTGTATTTACTGGACTAGCAGCAACTCCCGCTTTTTGTGTAATTAAATTAGGATAGGCCGCATACATCTCATCAAGCTCAGCTAAAAACTCATTGTAGGTAAGATAGCCCGCATAACTCCCCTGATGAAAATTAGAGGGATTTGTGATCGTATCTAAAGCGTTTTGGCCACATGAAGTATTCTTTGCTAAAGGTGCCGTACTATTTTGAACATAAAAAGCACTAACATCTTCTATAAGCACCTCCACTTGAAAACCAGCATTAACAACAGCCTCTATTTGCTCTGTGGGATACTC
>NZ_JBVCPV010000073.1:0-12767 GCF_057456495.1 Lishizhenia sp.
GCTAGATTGGTTCATACGCATATCTAAAGGATAATCTCCTCTGATGCTAAAGCCTCTGCTTCCTTCATCGAATTGGTGAGAAGAAACACCTAGGTCGGCCAAAATACCGTCTACTTGTTTGATGCCTAAAAGGCGTAAGTGATTTTTGATGAAGGCAAAGTTGCTGGCTACGAAATCAAAGTTTTTCGCGTCCCAAGCATTTTTCTTTGCGTCTGGATCTTGGTCGAAAGAAATTAAACGACCTGTAGTTAATTTTTCGAAGATAGCTCTTGAATGCCCTCCGCCACCGAAAGTAACGTCAATATATGTTCCTTCAGGGTTGATGTTTAACCCGTCCAAACATTCTTGTAACATTACAGGATTGTGGTATGTATAGTCTTTATTCTGTGTCATCTCCAAATTCACCCATTACTTCATTTGCCAAATCAGCAAAATCTGCCATGTTGTCTTCAATCATATTGAAGTACTTAGCTTTGTCCCAAATCTCCACTCTATCGTTGTAAGCGATTAACACCAACTCCTTTTTCAATCCAACCTTTTCCATTTGCGCCACAGGAATTAAAATCCTCCCTGCTTTGTCTAAGTTGATTTGTTTGGCTCCTTGGTGAAAGAGTCTGTAAAACATTCTGTTTTGTGGTTTGAACAAGTTTAGCTTGCTCAGTTTGGCGCTTAATTTTTCCCATTCGTTCATTGGGAAAAGAGTTAAGCACTCCTCAAAACCTTTGTTTAACATGAAATTTTCTTGGGCAGCAGGAGAAAGTTGCTTCCTCAAATCTGATGGAAACATGAAACGACCTTTGGCGTCCATTTTTACTTCATATTCTCCTACTAATCCTGCCATGACAGTTTATAATGGGTAAAAATACTGGAAAAAATACCACATTTTACCACTTTTCTACCATTGTTGATAACTTGATACGGTAGGAGACAAAATAAAGTTTCATTTATTTTTCAAAAACTACTGTTTTTCTTGGGTTTTGACGTGAAATTTATCTGGTGGTAGAAAGTGGTAGTAAAATGTCAATGTTGAAAAATATTGCGTGGGAAATGGGAAGAAGAGTTGCTATGGCAAGGCCGAAAATTTTAATACTTTTGCAGAAAAAATAATATGATAATCAAAGAGGCAAAGTTTGTGATCAGTAATACAGAGTTGGATAAGTGCCCAACTCCGGATAAGGCTGAGTATGCGTTTATTGGAAGGTCGAATGTGGGGAAGTCATCTTTGATTAACATGTTAACCAACAATGGTAAATTGGCCAAAACTTCTGGGCGACCAGGGAAGACGCAATTGATCAATCACTTCTTGATAAATGATGAGTGGTACTTGGTGGATTTACCAGGATACGGTTTTGCCAAGGCTTCGAAAGAGAGTAGGTTTAAATGGACGCAATTCATACAAGATTATTTAATGAACAGAGAAAATTTGTTGAATACATTTGTGTTGTTGGACGCACGTTTACCACCGCAGAAGATAGATTTAGAATTTATGAACTGGTGTGGACATAACGAGATTCCTTTCTCAATGGTATTTACCAAAATTGATAAGTTGTCGAGTACTGCTTTGCAGAAAAACTTGGCAGTTTACAAAAAGGAAATGAAAAAGATCTGGGAAGAGTTACCACCTGTATTTACAAGTAGTTCTACTTCTAAATTTGGTAGAGAAAAGATTTTGAACTACATCGATCAGATTAACGTATTGTACGCAGAGAGTAAGAAATAGATTGCAGTACTCCCAACAGGGACAGTATTGGCATAAAGTGATAAAGGGCTTTAAAGGCACTTGGTTAAAGCTTAGCGACTAGAGAAGCTAAATTTAACGTAGTGCGTTTTTAGCTCTTTTTTTGCTTTATATAAAGGAAGGCCCGGCTGTTGGCCTATTGAGGAGGAGGGTTTAATAATTCAAGGATTCAACAATTCAAGGATTTAACAATTCAAAGATTCAAGAATTTAACGGTGTGTTTTATCTTCTTAATCATCAGAGGTTTAAAGTTTTCCCTTTACGGCATTTTCTAGCATTTCATCGAGGGAATAGAATTGATAGCCGATTGCATTTTTGATTTTTTCGTTGCTGAATACTGCAGTTGCATACGTATTGGCAATAGAGTCTTTAGTGAGCACAGGTTGCGAAAAAGTAAGCAAACTTAAAAGTTTAGCTGCTCTCCATGCTAAGTTGGCTGCAAAGCGGGGGAGGGCGATGTTGGGAGCTTTGGTACCCAAATGTTTGGCTGCGGTTTCCATCATGTTTTGAAAGCTCGTGTTGGCACCGACACATAAGAAGCGTTCCGCCGAAATATCACTTTCCATTAATTGAACCATGATGTTGGCTACGTCTCGAGCATCTACAAAAGCGTTGCTTCCAGGAGGATAGAACTTCATACCCTTCTGAAGGGTTTTTAAGATGGTTAAAGAGCTTTCGTTCCAGTCACCGGGTCCGTAAACTACACTCGGGTTAACAATTACAGCATTTAATCCTTCTTCTATACCACGCCATACTTCTTTTTCAGAAAGATGCTTGGTCATGGAATAACCACTTACGGGAATGTCAGGATTCCACTTTGAGCTTTCGTTAATAGGGGTAGTACTTTCCTTAACGGGTTTACCTACGGCTGCAGTTGAACTAACATGGCAAAGTTTTTTTACACCGTGTTTCAACGCCATATTAACCACATTTGCCGTTCCACCTCTATTGATTTCTACCATTTTTCTGAAATCCTTTTTTTGGTAGGATACTTTTGCTGCACAGTGGTATATATAATCAACGCCTATGATTTGTTCTTCAAGTTCAGGTAAGTCGAGAACATCGCATTTTACCCAGGTTATTTTATCGAATAAAGTATTGCCTTCTTCGGGGTTGTAGTAGTTGAATAAGGCTTTGACCTTGTCCATTTTAGCTGCATCTCTATAAAGCGCACGCAAAGGTGAGTTAGACGAAAGAGTTAATTTGTAGAGGAGATGGCTCCCTATTAAACCGCTGGCACCTGTGACTAAAATCATGCGGTAAATGTAAGTATTTCTGTTAAAGGTTGTATTTAGTAAAGATTAGTTTATTGGTTAGAATTAGGTATTCATCAATAAGAAAATGTAGTTGAAAGAGTTTCTTTTTTTTGTTAAGAAAAAGGTCTTAAATTTAAAATATGCAAACTAAACTATTAATCATAGGTCTCCTATTGGGAGCATCTTATTCTTGTCAATCTGAATATGACCGTCAGATGGAAAAGGCGAAAGCTCACATGAAGTCTGTAGAGCTTATGGCAAAACAGCAGCAACAAGTTGTAGAAATGAAAGCTTTGATGCGTGAAGTAGATAGAGATATTGCTATTTGCGCTGAGATGTCAGGCAATAAAACGCTGTTTTTAGAAGAGCTGAATTATACGGCAAGCAATTAAAGCGTAAGTTCTGTTGTTGGGTCCCAATACAGATTTTTAAAATCTACCACGGTGTCATCTTTCACCACTATACCTTCTGCTCGCAATTTTTCTTCCATAGCAGTAGGTGATTCAAAATGCATTTTACCTGTAAGCATTCCGTTTCTGTTCACTACCCTGTGTGCGGGGATATGTGGCATGCCATGGGCATTGTTCATTGCCCAACCTACCATTCTGCTAGAGCGTGCAGCACCTAAATATTTAGCAATAGCACCGTAGCTCGTTACTCGTCCATAAGGAACAAGTTCTACCACTTGATAAACGCGATCAAAGAAATCGGCGTTTTTCTCGCTAAGCTTTATCGTTTTGCTCATTATCAATTAGGAATTTACAGTATTTGATCTGGTGACCTCTTTCTGTAAATAATTGTTCGTAGTGAGTTTTGATATGCATTATATCGTGTACTTCCTCAGGCAATTTATCTACATCACCGTATAAGTCCCAAGTGAAGAACAATTGTTTGTATCCATGTTCCTTAATTTCTTCTTCGGTAGATTCAAATAGAACATCACTATCAGTTTTCAAGTGTACGATTCCACCTGGCTTTAAGATTTGTCTGTATCTATCAATAAAGAACTTAGAAGTGAGTCTTTTGTTCGGCTTGTTTGGTTGTGGATCACTAAAAGTTAACCAAATCTCGTCTACTTCGTTTTCGGCAAAGAAAGAAGTAATGAAATCTATTTTTGTACGCAAAAAAGCGACGTTATTTAAACCTTCGGCTATACATTCTTTGGCTCCTACCCACATACGGGCTCCTTTAATGTCTAAACCAATGAAGTTTTTATTGGCGTATTTACGTGCTAAACCTACGGAGTATTCTCCCTTACCACATCCCAATTCTAACACGATAGGGTTGTCGTTTTTGAAGTACTGCTCTCTCCACTTTCCTTTTAATTCAAATGCGTTTTCTTTGACCTCGTGCATAGAAGGTTCAAAAACATTTGACATTTCCTTCATTTCATTAAAGCGACGTAACTTGTTCTTTGCCATTTTTTCCTATTTTGGAGCTGCAAAAATAGAAATCTTCCAAGGATTTGAACGAAAGTATTTCAACTATCACACATCAAACAGTATTATTTAGTCCTTTGAATTGGGGGTTGGGTCATGTTTCGCGCAGTGTTCCTTTGTTGGAACAGTTGATAAAACAAGGGAATGAGGTTATTGTCTGCTGCAATTTGGATCAGGAAGATTTTTACCGCGCTTATTTTCCTGAGCTGTGGTATGTTAGTCATAAAGGCTATCCTTTTAAGTTCAAGGGCAACGGAACTTTTCTTAGGGATGTAATGAAAAACTACTTTTAATTAAGGCATCGTTTGGATGTAGAATTGGAAGAGGTGAAAGCATTGGTGAAGGTTTTTACGCCTGATGTAATCATCAGCGATCAGCGCTTCGGGTTCCGTCATCGAAAAGTAAAAAGTATTATTATTTCACATCAACTGCATTTAAATTTACCCAAGTACGCTTTTTTCGGACAATGGTTGAACCGTAAAATGCTGAGAAAGTTTGATGAGGTTTGGGTACCCGATAGTGAGTTGGATTTAAGTGGTGAATTATCACAGTCTAAAATCGCACATAAGCGCATAGGGATATTGAGTCGTTTTCGCCAAGCTGTAGAAGCACAGGAACCCAAGTATAAATATTTGGTGATCGTGAGTGGGCCTATGCCTTACGCAAAAGATTTTCTGTTAGAGATGAGTGAACGCCTCTCAAATTGTGAAGGGAAACATGCTTTAATTGCAGGTCTAGATGCTTTTGATTACGAGGCTACCAAAGATAATGTGGAGGTGTATTATCAACCCAATCAGGAATGGATGGAACGTCTGTTTGGAGAGTCAGAGATTATAATTTCTAGAAGCGGTTATTCTACCTTGATGGATTTGATACGATTAAAAAGAAATGCCATTTTAATTCCCACCAAGGGTCAAAACGAACAAGAGTATTTGGCCAAACACAACGCCAAGCGTAAACAATTTACTTTTGTTACTGAAGAAGAGTTTAAGAATTATCCTCTTTGATTTTTAGCTCTTGCCAAGGTAAAAGAGAAGGTTGATCCCAATCCTTTTGTAGAGCGAACATTGATGGATTGATTGTGAGATTCTATGATGTGTTTTACGATGGATAGTCCTAAACCAGATCCTCCTTCGTTTCTGTTTCTACTTTGTTCCACGCGGTAGAAACGTTCGAAAATACGCGGAAGTTTTTCTTCCTCGATTCCAGGACCATCGTCGGCAACCTCACACATAATTGCATCTTCTAACGGGAAGAAGCGCAAAATTGTTTTACCATTTTCATTTCCATAAAAGATGGAGTTGCTGATTAGGTTGGTAAGCACTTGTGCAATTTTGTTTCGATCTGCATACACATAAATAGGATCGTATTTCTTGTTGAAAGCAACACGTATATTTTTCTCTTGGGCAGGAATTTCTAACGATTCCGTAACTTCCTCTGCCAAATCTACGATATCGAAATTCTTGAAGTTGAATTCTACACGATCTACCTCCATTTTGGTGATAGAGTCTAAATCGTCGAGAATACCCGCGATTCTATCTGTAGCTTTAGAAGCGCGTTCTAAGAATTTGCGATTGACATTCTCATCTTCTAAACCTCCCTCTAATAAAGTAAGGATATATCCCTGTATGCTGAAAATTGGCGTTTTTAATTCGTGGGCTAAGTTTCCTAAAAACTCTTTTCTAAAAGCGGCTTGTTCTTTCAGTTTGCTAATTTCTTGGTTGCGTTCTTGTGCCCACTCGTTGGTATCTTTTGCAGCTTGGTCCAAGATGTCGCCATAAATCGTAATGTTAGGATCGTCGTGATGGAGTTTCCCTTTGCGAATTGTTCTGTACAAGATTTTGATTTTATTCGAAATGAATTTGGTTATCAAAACTTGGAAAATGAAAAAGCATAGTAAACCTAATCCAAATGCAATGACTATCATTAGCTCCAGTTCCAATTGGGCCTTTGGAGCTAAGAAAAAGTACATGGCCAAGAAGCTCAATACTCCTACGAGTATGCTTCCGATAAAAATTAGTTGATAGGGTTTAATGCTTTTCATGGAGGGCAAAAATAGTTTGCTGAAGTATTTTTTGTTGCGCTATTCTAAAGACTTAACAATAAGATAAACTAGGCGATGAATTTGTAACCTACACCTTTAACGGTTTGTATGTAATCAGAGCCAATTTTCTCGCGTAGTTTACGTACATGCACATCTATGGTTCTATCACCAACTACAATTTCATTCCCCCAAACGGTATCCAAAATAATTTCTCTCCCGAATACTTTTTGTGGTTTTGAGGCCAATAAAGAAAGAAGTTCGAATTCCTTTTTAGGTAGATGTAATTTTTTTCCTTTTAGAATAACTAAGTATTGCTCTCTATCGATAATAAGGTCTTCGTTGATTTCATTGTTCTCTTCTTCCGATGCTGTCATTCCTCCACGACGAAGCAAAGCGTTGATGCGCGAAACGAGTACTTTGGGCTTAACGGGTTTTGAAATGTAGTCGTCGCCACCTATGTCTAAACCGGCGATCTGACTGTAATCTTCATTTCTAGCGGTTAAAAAACAAATCACAACATCGTTATAGCTACTGTTTTTACGGATGATTTCACAAACTTCCATTCCGTCCATTTCAGGCATCATAACGTCTAGAAGAATCAAATCAGGTTTACTTTCTTTGAGCTTTTCTAATCCTAATTTTCCATTTTCGGCAGTACTTACTTCAAACCCTTCTTTTTCCAAATTGTATTGGATCAATTCTCTAATATCTTCTTCGTCATCTATAATAAGTACCTTCTTCATGTTCATCCTTTTTTGCTAATTTAATACAAATCTAATAATAAGTTAAGCCCCATTATTGGATTCTAAAAATGAAGACAAATATTCAGCGACTGAAAATGGATATCGTAAAATGGGGAGATTGGATGATTATATGCAAGCATATCAGATTATCCGCGCTGAATCCATAGAAATCCGCAGAAGCAATCTTTGAAGGCTAACTTTTACCCGGGTAAATAAAAGTGCTTTTTTTCCTTTTACATCCACAAAACTTGTATATCTTTGTAGCAGTAGTAGTAGGTTAGGTTGATTAGTGTAACGAGAGCTTTGGACGCCCGTCCGAGAGCTCTCGTTTTTTTTATGCCTACTTTTTTAAGACTCTATTATCTTTGTTTTAAATCTAAGTAGCATCATGGAAGACATCGCTGAACGCATATTTTCAATTCAGAATGAAATAGAATTCGAGGCAATTGCCTTGGAAGTGTTTCAGCATCAATATGCGCATAATAAGATTTACAGAAAGTTCTGCGATTTACTGGGCAGAACCACACCAACTTCAGTAGAAGAAATTCCATTTTTACCCATTTCCTTTTTTAAAACAGACAAAGTAGTTTGTGATTATGTGCAAACGCAAAAGGTCTTTAAAAGTTCAGGGACAACGGGTATGACAAGAAGTGAACATCATGTGCACGATTTAAAACTATATGAGCAATCTTTTCTCAAAGCTTACAATGCATTCTTAGGTGATGTTCAGGGTCATGTGGTAATTGCATTGCTTCCGAGTTATCTTGAACAAGGTGAGTCCTCTTTATTGTATATGGTAGATCACTTAATTAAAGCGAGTAAGAATGCTTCTTCTGGATACTTCTTGGACGATATAAGAAGTCTAGAAGCACATATACAATCGATTCGAAAGGAACAAGTTGATAAAAAGGTAGTCTTGTTTGGAGTAAGTTATGCCTTGTTAGATTTTGCAGATTTGAAGCCTGATTTGGAAGGTTGTGCAGTGATAGAAACAGGAGGCATGAAAGGTCGACGCAAGGAAATGCTAAAGGAAGAGTTGCATGAAGTGTTAAGCAAAGCATTTAATATTCCGGTCATATCTTCTGAGTATGGAATGACCGAACTCTTATCTCAGACTTACAGTGTTGAAGAGCAGCTTTTTAAATCTCCACCTTGGATGGATGTAAGAATTAGATCGGTGAACGATGCATTGTCGTATAATAAAAATGGAAAAACAGGTGGTGTAAATGTGATAGATTTAGCTAATTTGCACAGTTGTAGTTTTATCGCTACACAAGATTTGGGAAAGCGCGTTGAAGGTGGTTTTAAAATTTTGGGTAGGTTTGAAAATAGCGATATTAGAGGATGTAACCTTTTGGTGCAATAATTGATTAAGGAATAAAAAACAAGATAGAATGAAAAGAATATTAGGAGTAATGATGTTGGTGCTGGTCTTAAGTTCTTGTGCGACCAGAGAAGCGTATACTAACGCAATTAGAGATGAATGGAATTTAACAGATGCCTCGAAAATGAAAGGCGTTCAGTTTTATACTTCAGATTATATAGAGCTGGTTCGTCAAAAAAGTGAAGGTGTTAAAACGACAGAATCTGATGGATCTTTGGTGAAGAGTGAAAATACTACATCAGATCGTATCATTATTCCTGCACGTACCAAGTGTATTTTTGATAGTTACGGAGAAAACGGAGAGATAATTATTCGATTTGAACCGGGAGCAGGAAGAGTATTGAGGTTTGCTATGAAAGAAAATACAACCCTTGATAAGTATTACTTTGTTGCGGTATGGAAGAACGGAAAAGGTTTGGTAGAATACGGAAATGAAGAATATGAAGCGACAGCGGCAAGTGCACGTGCTTACTTGGTGGTTAAGTTACAGAAATGGAAAAAAGAAAAGAGAAAAGATAGAGTAGTGCGCGGTATGAAAGTGTAAGTAAAACTACTCAAAATAGTATTAGAAGGGTCCCCAAATGATTTGGGGACTTTTTTTATGGAATTTTTAAGAGTTTTATTAGTGTATTGTTATCAAAAAGTAACTTTTAAATTAACTTTAGAAAAAGTAAGGAAAGTAGAAGGATAAGTTTTCAATCTTTGCTACTTTACAGGTAGACTATGAGTTTAATCAATAGAGAATTAAGTTGGTTATCGTTTAACCAACGCGTGTTGCAGGAGAGTTTAGATAAATCTGTTCCCTTGGTGGAACGCATTCGTTTTTTGGGTATTTACTCCAATAATATGGATGAGTTTTTTAGGGTGCGCGTAGCTACGATTCACAGAATGATTGCTTTACGTAACCGAAAAGTGGAAGGTTTTGATGGTTCTCCGTCTGCATTGTTAGATGAAATTCAAACTACTGTAAAAAGACAGCGACGTGTTTTTGAGTTGTCTTATGCGCGTATTCTTAAAGAATTGGGTGAACAAGGTTTTGTTCAAGTCAATGAGAATACTGTGAGTGATGAAAACAAGGAATTCTTAAATGAGTACTACCGTAATGAACTCAAAAGAGATATCGTTCCCATTATTTTAGGAACCAAAAAGAAATTTCCTCGACTCAAGGATGATGGTATTTACTTGGCGGTAAAGTTTTGTCAGCACGAAAAGGAGAAGAAGCATTATGCTTTGATTCAAATCCCTTCTTCGCACCCAAGGTTTATTACCTTGCCAACAACCAATGGAAAGCAAAATGTTATCCTTTTGGATGATGTAATTCGACTACACTTAAGTAACATCTTTTCCATCTTTAAATTCGATGAAATTCATGCGTATACGTTCAAGTTTACGCGAGATGCAGAGATAACTTTGGATGATGATATTTCTATTTCCATGATGGAAAAAATGGAGGAGAGTATCAAACAACGTAAGAAAGGTTCGCCCATACGTTTTGTCTATGATCAAAACATGCCGGCGGATTTATTAAAATTCTTACTAAAATCTCTAGGGATAGAAAAGTACGACCATCAAGATTCTGGAAGTAGGTACCATAACTTTAAAGATTTCATGAAATTCCCGGATTTCGGTATCAAGGAATTTACATACGAACCTTTGCCTCCATTAGAACATCCAGTTTTGAGAGATTCTCGATCAGTGATAAAAACTGTATTGAAACAAGATATACTCTTGCACTATCCTTACCAAAAGTTCGACTATTTGGTAGATCTTTTACGAGAGAGTGCCATTGACCCGAAAGTGTTGAGCATTAAAATCAATATCTATAGGGTAGCGCCAAAATCGCAAGTCATTAACGCCTTGCGTGTAGCCATACAGAATGGAAAAAGCATTACCGTTGTGGTAGAGCTACAAGCGCGTTTTGACGAAGAAAACAACATGTACTGGGCCAATAATTTGAGAGAACATGGTGCGCGAATTATTTATGGTGTACCTGGATTAAAAGTACACTCGAAGTTGATACAAATTACCCGTATGGTCGGGCGTAAAAAACAATTGGTTGCGCACGTTGGTACTGGAAACTTCCACGGAGGTACAGCCAAAGTTTATGGCGATTACGGTTTGCTTACGGCCAATCCATTGATCACAAATGAGGTGGAGAAAGTGTTTAATTTGTTAGAGAATAATATTGAACGCGGTTTGTACCGTAAGCTCTTTGTATCGCCTTTTAATACGCGCCGAAAATTCATTAACCTGATCAATAGAGAGGTGAAGAATGCCAAGCGTGGTTTGCCTGCTTATATCAATATTAAATTGAATAACCTGGTAGATAAAAAGTTGATACAAAAACTCTATGATGCGAGTCAAGCTGGAGTAAAAGTACGACTCATTATTCGCGGGATTTGTTGTTTGGTACCGGGTGTAAAAGGGAAGAGTGAAAACATTGAGGCGATAAGTATTGTAGACCGTTACTTAGAGCACGTTCGTTATTTCTCATTCTGTAACAATGGAAACCCAGAGCATTATTTGTCTTCTGCAGATTGGATGGTGAGGAATTTGGATAAACGTATAGAGGTTACAGCTCCTATTTTGGACAAAGGGATACAACAAGAAGTGGCTGACATTTTTGAAATACAATGGAGCGATAACCAAAAGGCTAGAATTTTGGACAGGGCGCAGGCTAATAAATATAGAACCGTAGAGGGGGAGGCACACCGTTCTCAAACTGAAATCTATGCCTACTACCAAAAGAAATTAGAAAGAGATGCAGCTGTATAAATGCAACTTTTGTAGGTGAAATTTCAAGTCTAATTGTGCGGTATTGACAAAAAAATATCTTAGTTTAATACCCAAAAGCAACACTTGATTTACGGAGCCATAGACATAGGAACAAACGCAGCCCGACTTCTCATTGGTCAGGTCACTAAAAACAACGGTCATTCTTACGTTAAGAAGATCAGTTATACTCGTATTCCCTTGCGTTTGGGGTTAGAAGTATTCGAAGATGGTATCATCTCCCTGAAAAAGGAAAAGGAGTTTGTAAAAACCATGCAAGCCTTTAAGCTTATTGCAGAAGTTTTCGATGTAGCTGGACTAAGGTGTTGTGCTACTTCTGCTATGCGTGAAGCTAAAAATGGTAAAGAAATCAAGGAGCATATCGAAAAAGAGGTAGGGGTGAAAATTGAAATTATCGGTGGAAAAGAAGAGGCTGATATTATTTTCTCTACTTTCTTTTTATTGAACATAGACAAAGATTCCCCTTTTATTGTAATTGATGTAGGAGGTGGTTCAACAGAAATTTCTGTATTCGAAGATGGTCAAAAAGTAGCAGGTAAATCTTTCCGTGTGGGTACTATTCGTATGATGAAGCACAAGGAAAGCAAGCAGATATGGAAATCCATGAAAAAGTGGATAGCAGACCACGTAGATGGATCTGTCCAGCACAAAGTGTTTGCTACTGGTGGTAACATCAACAAGGTGCACAAGCTGTTGGGGAAACAACACATGGAACCCATCAAATACCGTGAGTTGGATGAGCTTCACGATAAACTCGCAGCTTTGGATGTAGATCAACGTGCCGAGAAATATCAATTAAAGCCCGATAGAGCCGATGTAATCGTTCCAGCGTGTGAAATCTACCTTTACGCCATGACCTGTTTGAAATCCACAGAAATGTTCGTCCCCAAGATTGGACTATCAGATGGAATTATCCATCAATTGCACGCCAATGCGGAGAAGAATAAGGCGAAGAAAGGGAGTTAGTTTAATTCTAGGATTCATCTCACGACAGTTCGGCTCCGTTCACCATGACGCTCCACTCGTGAACCTCTTCTAAGGATTTGTAAAACTCAGAAATAAAAAAAAGGATGAACAATTCAATGCTCATCCCTTTCAATATATCTAACGGTCTAACCGTCTAAAAATCTAAATGTCTACTCCACAATTAACAAGTAGTTGTTCTTTTTTCCTTTTCCAAGTAACACGTACTTATCGTTGATCAATTGCTCTTCAGTAATCATGAAATCATCTTTTACTTTCGCTTTGTTTACAGCGATAGCATTTCCTTTCAACTCTCTACGTGCTTCACCGTTTGATTTCAAGAAGTTCGTTTCGCTACCTAAAGCATTAACGATGCTCAATCCTTCTTTTATCATATCACGAGATAC
>NZ_JBVCPV010000074.1:0-12629 GCF_057456495.1 Lishizhenia sp.
GAGAGAGAGGAAAAGCTTTCGAAAGTGTTATTCACCGTCAGTTAGGTACGGCAGAAATCGAAGACCAATTGAAAGGGGTAGAGTACTTGAAATCTTTACCGTATGTAGATGAAAATAGATTGGCTGTTCATGGTTGGAGTTTTGGTGGTTTCATGACAACTTCATTGATGTTGCGCGAGCCAGGAACCTTTACTACAGGTGTAGCAGGTGGTCCGGTGACAGACTGGAAATACTACGAGGTAATGTACGGAGAACGTTACATGGATAGACCTGAAGAAAACCCTGAGGGATATGAGCAAGCAAGTTTGTTAACACACGCTAAGAATTTAGAAGGAAACTTGTTGTTGATTCACGGAACGATAGATCCAACCGTTGTATTACAACACAATTACGCCTTGGTTCAAAAGTTTGTCGATTTAGGAATTCAAATGGATTACTTCCCTTACCCAATGCACGAGCACAACGTTAGAGGAAAAGATAGAATTCATTTAATGACCAAAGTTTTAACCTACGTTTTAGAGAACAACAAATAATAATAAACAGCATAAGTTTGAAGGGCCCAGTGTTAATTCACTGGGCCTTTTTTGTAAAACGTTGGTATGGAAATACTACAGAGCTATACTGAATCTCGAAATGATTGGGAAATAAAAAAGCCTGCTCATACGAACAGGCTTTTATCATATACTGATTTGCTTCTTATAATGGAATTCGAACTCCGGCAGCAGCGGCAAACGAAAATGGTAATTGCACATCAATTGCAACTCCGTTCATAGTGTTGGCTGGTAAGTTACCGTATCCTTCAACGAATACATTTCCAAAATCTAATTCGATATCGTAACCTAAACCAAACCTTAAAATAGGCTGAAAGTAGTTTTCTCTTTCATCTAAATTGGTATAGTACATATTCTCATTGTATTCCTCCAAGTTGTTTGCTACTCTTAAAAATGAGAAACCAAGACCTGCTTTTCCGTAGAATCCACCATCTTCACCATCACCTGTAAAGAAGTAATTTGCATCTAACCATAAATTGTAAACACCGTACTTTTCTGTACCATTTACTTCTGAATCTGGGAACTGACTAGACGAAGAGTTGAGGTAATAAGATCGTTCGTAGGTTCTAGGAAAACCAAAGTTTAACGTGGCTCTGTAGGTAAGCCTATCGCTTACATAATCACCGTGTACTCCTAAACCAATAAAGCTAAGACCGTATCCAGCGTAATTTGTGTAATTGGTTTGTCCTCCAAGATAAATTTGACCAAAAGATTGAGATGTACCAAGCAGTAAAAGTGCTGCAACAGCACATGACTTAAGTAGTTTCATAAAATAATAATTATAACCAGGCTGTATAAAAATTAAGGCTGGTTGGGTTAATAATGAGGCATAAATATAATATTTTTTCGCAAAAAAAAAGTCCTCCCAAATGAATGGGAGGACTTTTTTTAGTGAGGGTTAAACCTCTTATTTTACGATAGCTGTAAACGCTGTGTTTTCTGCGTACGCTAAAAATTCTCTATCTTCTAATGCTGTTTGCTTGTAAGCTGCATCTTGGTTGAAACAGTTTTTCAAGTTACTTACAACATTTGTCAAATCGTCTTGTCTTGCCGCTGCAATCGCCATTAAATAATAACCTTGAGCAGTTGTAGCATCAGCAGAATTACCAACAGTTGTGGTTGCTGCTGCTGCATCACCATTTAATAATTGTGCCAAAGCTTTGTTGAAAGAATCGTTGCTTCCAAAGTTGCTTACTGCTGAAGCGTAATCACCGTCTTGAATAGCTAAGATACCTTGGTTGTATCCTACTTCTTCACCAGCACCGTTGGCTGCAGATAACATATTTTTCGCTGCATTTCTATCTCCATTTACTCCTGCAACTGCTCCTAAGTTATTCATAACCTCTGCAGTTTCTTCGATGTTCTTCGCCGCGTTGAATTCAGTTTTTGCATCAGCAACTTTTCCTTGCATGTATAAAACAACACCTGCATTGTTAAATACTCTGTAATCGTTAGGGAATAAACGTTGACCTTCTTTGTAAATTCTTAATTTTTCATCTAAGTCATCTACTAAAGTAGCAGCAAACATCAACTCTTCAATTTTTAAAGTATCGATGTTGTTTTTCGTCAATGCAATTAATTCTTCATCTGTGTATCCTGTTTTATCGTATTCAACATTGATTTCAGCTCTTCTTTGCATTGGGAAAATGTTCTTGTCCATAGAAGTGAACGTTGCTCCCAAGTTTTTGATTTCTTGTTCTCTTTGAACTGGATCTTTGTAAGATTCCAAAATTCTTAATACCAATTGCTTGTCGCTATCGCTGATATCATCAGCCAAAGCTAAAGCTTCTTTAAATCCTTCGAAATCTTCACCTCTACCTGTAGTTACGTAAGAAGCGTCATTTTGAGCAGCGTCATTAGCCACACCTTTCTTGGCAGCTAATTTCATGATTGCTTCTTTAGCAGCTGTAGCTCTGTCAATAGATAAGTTACCATTTTTAATGATCTCACCTTCAATAGAAGCAAATCCAATGATGTTAATCGTTTTAATTTTTAAACGCTCGTTTCCTTGCTCTTCCGTTAACCATGCTAAGAAATCTTTGATGTCTTGCTCGCTTAACTCAGAAGTTCTAACGTTGTGTCTTCCTTTTGTAAAGTGAATATCTGCATTGTAAACCTCTTGAGTTACACGCTCAAATTTATCTGCAGAGTAAATAACTTTAAAGTCTTTGTTTACCAATAATGGAGTAACAATTGTTGCCTTTGCAATCTCTGTTCTATCTAATTGAGCCTTTTCAGAACCTCCTTTAAATACTTTACCAGTAACGTCTAAACTAGATACTTTCATATCTGGTGTGTAGGCAACTACGTCTGTATACGTAATTGTTTTACCTGCTTTATAAGGAATAGCTTCACCATTAGAAGTAGCTTTTTCTCCTTTTACAGCAATCGGCTTCAACGCAGTTTCACCAATCATTGGTGTAATTTCAGCGTAAGCTCTTTTGTTGATGCTCTTTTCTGGGAAAGTAATGTCAACCTTTACACGTACACTATCACCGTGCATTTCTAAAGGATCTGGAGTAACTGTGTAGTCTACATCTTTCACAAGATCACAACTCGTTGTATACAAACCAGCCGCTGCAATAAATGCAAAACCTGCTATTCTATTATTTTTCATTATTTAATTTTTAATTCAACTTTATTGACTTCTACGGTGCAATTATAGTGAAAATTTCACCCTGATAAAAGTAGGGAGAAACAATTCTATTATTCGCAATTACTTTAAGATAAAGCGATTATTTGTGAGTCATCTTTGCACTGTTTGAAGAGCTCTGCTACAGATGTCTTGAATTGAGGATCTATCCAATCGGGTGCAATTTCATGAAGAGGGTACATCACAAAGTTTCTATGGTACATTCTTGGATGAGGTACTTCCAGTTTGTTGGAGTTAATCACTTGATTTCCAAAGTATAGGATGTCAATATCCATGGGGCGACTGGTATAACCTTCACCCGTTCTAATACGTCCCATTTCCTTTTCAATAGCATTAAGCGCCACTAAAAGTTCTTCAGGTTGGCCTTTGTATTTTATTTCAACTACGCAATTAATGAAATCATTATCTGCCTCAAAACCCCAAGGAGGAGTTTGATAAAAGGAGCTGGTAGCAACTATTTTTGTGGCCAATTCACCTATTTTTCGCAAAGCAATCTTTAACAATTCTTCGGAATTATCATGATTTCCACCAAGACCTAAAAAAACTGAATCACACATACCACGAATAATTTACCTCCAAACACGAATTAACAACCACCTATAATATTTAAACAAGTTGTTTATTTATCATGTTTTATATTTGTGCGAAAATAAGATATCCCGAATACATATGAGTAATAAAGTCAGTTTTGGTAGGGTTTTTTGGCCAAGTTTTTTAGCATTGATCATCGTGATCGGAGGAATTTTTGGAATCATTTCCTTAGTGATCTCCGCAGCAATTCCCGATGTGAAATACGGAGTACCCTCAAAAACAGTGTTGCATTTAGAATTAAAGGGGACTGTTGTTGAGAATTCATCAAGGAAATTGAGCCCGTACGACTTTAAAGTTGAAAACCGTATAGGTTTATCTGATATACTTTATGGTTTAGAAAATGCAAAGACAGATGATAGAGTAAAGGGAGTATATATAGACCTAAAAGGTGTGAGATGTGGATTGGCATCTGCAGAGGAAATTCGCAAGGCTTTACAAGACTTTCAAAGCTCAGGTAAATTTTTGGTGACCTATTTTAATGGTGAGGTTGTTGGCCTCAAAGACTTTTATATTGGTTCAGTTGCTGAAGAGAAATATGCATTTTCTTCTACCATGATGGAATTTGGAGGAATGGGAATGGAACTCATGTATTTCAAAGGCATGTTAGATAAAATTGGTGTAGAGATGCAAGTAATTCGCGGATCTAATAATGATTTTAAAAGTGCAGTAGAGCCCTACTTCTTAACGGAAATGAGTGATTCGGCTCGTTTACAAAATCAGGTGCTTTTAGATAATGTTTGGGAGAACTACAGATCTACAATTGCAGATGATGTGCGCAAAAATGCCGAAGAGTTAAATACCATTGCCGAGCAGTACCAAGTTAAACGTATGGATGATGCCTTCAAATTAGGTATGGTAGATTCTATCTTATACGAGGATGAAGTATTGAATAAATTGGTAGAAAAGAGTGGTGCCGCATCACTTAAAAAATTAAAGTTGAAGAACTTTGCAGAATATGCTCGAAATAAGTTTTACGATGACCAAAGCACAGCGCGTGCGAAAAAAGCAAACGTTGCAGTAGTTGTAGCACAAGGAGAAATTACGAAAACAGGAAGTCAACTTTCTTCAGATAAATATGTGAAGTTGTTGCGCGAGGCACGTTTGGATAAACACATTAAAACAATAGTTTTTAGGGTGAATTCACCAGGAGGAAGTGCCTTGGCCAGTGATGAGATTTGGCGAGAAGTGAAATTGGCGAATCAAGAAAAATCAGTCATTGTTTCAATGGGAGATTTAGCAGCTTCAGGAGGTTATTATATTTCTGCCCCGGCTAAAAGAATATTTGCCAGTTCAAATACGATTACTGGTTCAATTGGTGTATTTGGAGTTATTCCTTACACAGGAAAAGCTTTAGAGGATAACTTAGGATTGAGTTTCGACAGAGTTACCACAAATAAACATGCTGTTTTAACGATTAATCAGCGTTTGACCGATGAAGAAATGAACTTAATCCAGCAAGAGGTGAATACCACGTATCAACAATTCATGGAACGTGTTGCTGAGGGAAGATCTTTAACCGTAGATCAAGTCAATACAATTGCTAGGGGAAGAGTTTGGACAGGTACAGATGCACTTAGAGTAGGACTTATCGATGAGTTAGGTGGATTAAAAGAGGCAATTGCATATGCCGTGGAGGATGCAGGTATTGAGGATCCCATTATAGAATATTTCCCGGCTCGTAAGGTAAATCCTATTGATGCCTATTTGGAAATTCTTAGCGAAGAACAGCAAGAAAGCATACAAATGCAAGCCTTGCCGCAAGAGTTGTTAGCGCATTTTAATAAACTCAAGGCGATAGAAAATCATGTAGGAATACAGGCTAGAATACCGGAGATTGTACTGAATTAATAGAAATGAAGATTTATACAAATCCCTCTTTAGAATGAAGAGGGATTTTTTTGGAGGGCAGTTTTACCCGCTATCCAGTATATTTTTAAACCGCAAACAAAAAAAAGGCAAAGACCAAGAAGAGCTTCTGAAGTCGCTTTCTTTGTCTTGCCTTTTTAATCCTTTGTCGTTTTAAAAATGCCCTTCCTATCGGTACTGCTTAAAATTCGTATTGCTCTGCTTTGAAGTAATCGAGTATAGCTTCTTTCATAAGATGCTGTTGTTGTCTTTCGTCTAAATGAGGGAGATCTTCTACTTTTTCGAAATGTGGCCAGTTTTCTCCATCCTTACCAATGAATTTATAGTGACCATAAGGCTCTAGTAAAGTACAAACAGCTACGTGCATGAGTTCTGTCTTTTCTCGTTTAGAAAAATTATCATAACCCTGACCCAATTCTTGAACCCCAATTAAGAACAAGATGGCTTGCACATCTAAATCTGCATCAAATTGCTCATTTAAGCGCTTGGTTAATTTTTGAAATTCTAATTCTAAATTGTAATCCATGCTGCAAAAATAAGCAGCCTTTAGCATATCTTCTTCAAATAATTAGCTTTTGTCGTAAACTAGGGTTATTTCTCTAGGGGAAGAATCAGATTTTTGTAACAAAAGCTAACCAAATGGGCATGAGATTTTACATCGAAACGTTTATAAAGTGTGTAGATACGTTTCTCTATTGCCGAGTTCGAGACATCTAGTTCATCTGCCACTTGCTTGATGGCCAAACCTTTCGATATAAGTTTTAAAACTTCTAACTCTTTATAGGTAATGTGATGGGATTCGAAAAGTTTATTGTCTATTCCCTTAATATACCTGAGTTTGTCTGGAGAATATACGGTGTATTTAGTGGTTTTGTTAAAACTAATAGTTCTGTCCAGTTCAAATCTTCCCAAAATAGCAGTAAGGTAGCCCTCATCATCAGCTTCAAAACTATAAATAGTGGCTCTTATGGGTAAGGCTTCGCCACTCAATTGATGTATAAGTTTAAACTCTATGGTGAAACTGTAATCGAGAATGTTAGGTCTATTCTCAGAAAGATAAAATAGGGAGTTATCGGTTACGGCAAATACAAAATCTTTAAAATGATGGTCAATACAATCGAGTAAATAAAGCATGTTTACCTCGCCCTTTCGCAATCCAAGAAGGTTGAGCCATCCATCATCATATACCATGTGTTTATTACGAAGGTTGTATACAAATATGGCTTCTTCGTCTTTTCTCTTCAAAAGTTTCTCATAGTACAGTCGTTCCTCTTCGGGTATGTCAAAATACTCTTTTGTAAAAACTGTCTTATGGTAGTTTTTAGATGTGGTCATAAGTTGAAGTTTTACTGAAATGTAGAGTTAATTAAAACTCAAAATAATACGCGTCTGTACACAATATAATAAACTTTCTTTGAATTATTCAAATGAAAATGGGACTCAATTTGAACAAAAAACTATTTATATAGTTGAAATTAGTTTTGACATTTTCCTATGTTCTGAAAGTGAAACGAGATGGTCTTAGGTACTTTTTAGATTAAATATGTAGTTAAGAAATCAGAATGTGCAGTTAAAAAATTAAAACAGTTCTGTGCAAAGTTTTTGGGTTACGTTTGTATCAATCAATCAAGGATAAAACCTTGATAGTGGGTAAAACCACTTAGTTTATTCATTTTCCTAACCACCTAGATCCATGATCTGGTGGTTTTTGACCCCAAATCAAAGAAAATCCGCTTCTAACCGAGCGGATTTCTTTTTTACCTCAACTTTTGAGTATACCCAATAAAAAAATCCGCTAACCTTTCGGCCAGCGGATTTCTCTATGTTTAGAAAACTATCTTATTTAGATTCTTCTACTTCTTCGAAGTCAACATCAGTTACTTCGTCTTCAGAGCTAGCATCTTGTCCTGCATCTCCTTGCGCAGCACCTTCTGCATTACCTGCGTTGTACATGTCTTGAGAAGCTGCTTGGAAAATAGTGTTTAATTTTTCCATAGCTGGTTCTAAAGCTTCCATGTTCTTCGCTTCGAAAGCTGTCTTCAACTCAGTTAAAGCTCCTTCGATTTCAGACTTCTTGTCTTCTGGTAACTTGTCACCGTACTCTTTCATTTGTCTTTCCGTTTGGAAAATTAAAGAGTCAGCTTTGTTCAATGTATCAACTTCTTGCTTTTTCTTAGCATCTGCATCAGCGTTTGCTTCTGCCTCAGCCTTCATTTTTGCGATTTCTTCTTCACTTAATCCAGAAGAAGCTTCGATTTTGATAGATTGCTCTTTACCAGTTCCTTTGTCTTTAGCAGAGATGTGCATGATACCATTCGCATCAATGTCAAATGTTACTTCAATTTGTGGAACTCCTCTTTGTGCTGGTGGAATATCAGTCAATTGGAATCTTCCCAATGTCTTGTTATCCGTAGCCATCGGACGCTCACCTTGTAACACGTGAATGTCTACTGAAGGCTGGTTGTCTGCTGCTGTAGAGAATACTTCTGATTTCTTTGTAGGAATCGTAGTGTTCGCTTCAATCAATTTAGTGAATACACCACCCATTGTTTCGATACCTAAAGAAAGTGGAATAACGTCTAATAATAATACGTCTTTCACCTCTCCAGTTAATACTCCACCTTGGATAGCTGCACCTACTGCAACAACCTCGTCTGGGTTAACTCCTTTAGAAGGCTCTTTTCCGAAGAAATTCTTCACTGCATCCTGAATAACTGGGATACGTGTAGATCCACCTACTAAAATGATTTCGTCGATATCGCTTGTAGACAATCCTGCGTTTTTCAATGCTGATCTACATGGCGCAATTGTACGCTCAACGATGTCAGAAATTAATTGCTCAAATTTAGCACGTTGTAAAGTTCTTACTAAGTGTTTTGGCACTCCATCAACTGGCATGATGTATGGCAAGTTGATTTCAGTTGAAGTTGTAGATGAAAGCTCAATTTTTGCTTTCTCTGCAGCTTCCTTCAATCTCTGTAATGCCATAGGATCTTTTCTTAAATCCAATCCTTCGTCATTCTTAAACTCTTCTGCTAACCAGTTAATGATTGCATCATCTACGTCGTCACCACCTAAGTGTGTATCACCATCTGTAGATAATACTTCAAATACTCCGTCTCCTAATTCTAAGATAGAAACGTCATGTGTACCTCCACCGAAGTCAAATACTACAACTTTCTGGTCAACTCCTTTTTTATCTAATCCGTAAGCCAATGCTGCTGCTGTTGGCTCGTTGATGATACGCTTGATTGTTAAACCAGCAATCTCTCCTGCCTCTTTAGTAGCTTGACGTTGCGAATCGTTAAAGTACGCTGGTACTGTAACTACTGCTTCAGTAACTTCTTGACCGATGTAGTCTTCTGCAGTTTTCTTCATTTTTTGAAGAATCATTGCAGAAATCTCTTGTGGCGTGTAGTTTCTGTCGTCTATTTTTACTCTTGGAGTATTGTTGTCTCCTTTTACGATTTCGTAAGGTACTCTTCCAGCTTCCTTGCTCACCTCGTCGTAAGACGATCCCATGAAACGCTTGATTGAGTATATTGTTTTGTGTGGGTTGGTAATGGCCTGACGTTTTGCAGGATCACCAACTTTTCTTTCTCCACCATCAACAAAAGCAACTACTGAAGGTGTAGTTCTTTTCCCCTCTGCATTTGTAATTACTACAGGTTCGTTACCTTCCATCACAGATACACAAGAGTTGGTAGTACCTAAGTCAATTCCAATTATCTTTCCCATGTCTATTTATCTTTCGTGTTTTAAAATATTCGTTTGGTTTCCTTTAGTCAATTCTTGTGCCACCCACTTTTTTCTGTCATCCCACGTAAAAATGTCGGAATTTTGTGTTTTTGGACTGACAGATTGTCAAAATAAGACAGGGAATTACGCATATGAACTGACAGAAACAACAAAGCTCCCCAAATTCAATTGAGAAGCTTTCGTAAAATCTATCTAGATTTCTTAATGTCTTGGTAACTAAATTAAAATCCTTTTAACTTTCGCATATATCTTACTCCAGTAAAGAGTAGCATCAAGAAGAAACCAAATCCAAAGCTCCTACCCATTACATCTCCATAGGTCACATAAAAGGTTGCTTTACCTACTAATTCTATTTCCTGACGCAAAGCAGTTTTGGTATTGTATGCTGTTTTTTGAACGATATCTCCCTTTGGGTTGATGAAAGCAGAGCTACCAGTATTGGCTGAACGTGCTACCCATCGACCTGTTTCTATCGCTCTGAGTCGGGCTAAGTTTAAATGTTGTTTGTAACCAGGAGAATCATCCCACCATCCATCATTGGTTATAATAAAAATAGCCATTGCACCCTTTCTACATTGTTGCGCAATGAAGTCACCATATACAGATTCATAACAAACTACCGGAGCAAATCGTATTCCCTTGCTTTGCATAATCGCAGGTACAGGTTCAGTTCCTAAATTTCCCGTTGTTCCGCCATTACTAATGGCCAAATCTTCTAAAAATGGAAGTTGCTCAGAAAAAGGTATCATTTCAACACCCATTACTAATTTTGACTTATGTACGAATTGTGGAGGATTCTTGTCCATCAACAAAGAGGTGTTGTAGTGCTCTACAAATTGTTTGCGCTCCGCTATAAATTCAGAAGCAAAGGAGTTTTTCTCATCGAAGAATTTATAAGTTGAGGCTCCTGTAAGTAAGCTTGTGTTTCCCCAACTTTCAACACGTTTATTAAGGATTTCATAGACAGAGCTATTGATGAAATTCTCTTCTTCAAATCCATAAGGAATAGCTGTTTCTGGTGCAAGCACAAAATCAGTTTCAGGTGTAATTAAACTATCTGCTAAATTCAAAAAGTTGTTTAATTGAATATCTACGGGGATGCGCCATTTTTCACTGTAAGGATCTACGTTGGGTTGGGTTACGATTATCTCAGATCTTAAGTTAGCTTCACTCGAGCTTGAACTATAGTACGTGATAAGCGAATAACCTATAGGAATGAAGATTAATATTCCGTACATCCATACGAATGGTGTTTGAATCTTGAATTTCTCTTTTTTCACCCAAAGATTGTAAGTGATTTTAAACACTAAAAGATTACTCAATAAAATCCAAAGTGTTCCTCCTAATACCCCTGAATAACTGTACCACTGAACCAGTGACGGAGTAGTGGCAAATACATTCCCTAAATTCAACCAAGGGAAACTGAACTGCCAGTTTAAGTGAAAATATTCCAAGCCGATCCAATAGAAAAGTAATCCAATGTATCCTTCTTTTTGTCCCACGAACCTTTTTGTCCAAACAAAAAACTGAAAGAAAGTTGCCATAATAAGTGCATTGATTATTAGTCCTACTATAGTACCTAAGACATCAGCATTCATAATCCACCAACAGGTTCCGAAATTGTATATAACAAAGGTGATAAAGGCATGTGTGAATACCTTTCTAGCTCTGTATTGTTTCGTGTAAATGTAGTGCTCTACGATGAACAAGGGGGCTAAAGCAACTAAAGCTAATGGAGCTAAACTTCCGGCATTGGGAAAACTAAGCATTAATAATAAACCGCTCAGTATGCTTAAAATAAAACGAGTTGACTTTGAAATTTGCATGGCGTAAAGTTAATGTTATCGAGGTAATTGTAGGAGGGTGCTTTTGATTTTTGTAATTCTTGCGCATAAAATATTAAAAGGAGTGCAACCCTTTTTGGTTTGGCTTCATTACTCCTATACACGCCAAAAATTTAAAACCATGAAAAATATACTTTTAATATGTTCAGCATTGTTGATGATAACTTCTTGTAGAGACAAAGTTATACATCAACATATGGCTAACGTGCCTATTTATGAAGATTACGAAAGCTTTAGAAGTTCCATTGCTTTTGAGGGGGTACGTGCTATTGAAAATCAGATGGGTATTTATAGTTACAACCAATATCTATTTGTAGTAGAGGAAAATGAAGGGATACACTTTATTGATAATTCTAATCCTTCCTCACCGAATAAACTTGGTTTTTTAAACGTTCGCGGTTGTACAGGGATGGCTATTAAAAACAACAAGTTGTATGTAAATAACCTCATTGATATTGCCGTTATTGATGTTGCAAATATTCAGCAACCTACAGTAATTGCTCGCTTAGAGGATGTGTTTCCTCAAAATTATCCATTGGGAGAGGCGGGGCATTATTACCAAAAACCCGACCCAGAAAAAGGTGTAGTAATCGGATGGGAGATTCAAGAAGTTAAAGAGGAAGTCGAAAATTCTCCTTACTACTATGGTAATTTGTACCAAATGGATAATGTTTCCGTTGCTAATGAATCTATTGCTACAGGAGGGGCGAGCGGTTCGAGTGTTGCCGGTTCTATTACAAAGTTTGCCTTAAACAACGATCACCTTTATGTCATGAACGACTTCAACTTACACGCCATCAATATTTCAAATCCAATGAACTTAACCCAGGGAGAGCCTGTGCGCATTTGGAGAACGGTAGAAACTTTATTCCCTTATGACAATCATTTGTACATGGGTACAACCACAGGAATGATGATATATTCTTTGGCGAATCCAGAAAGTCCAGAACATCAAGGAACGATAGTGCACACCACGGCATGTGATCCAGTGGTTGTTCAGGGAGACTATGCGTATGTTACGATAAGGTCTGGTACAACTTGTATGGGAGAAATCAATCAATTAGATGTGGTAGATGTTTCCAATCCTGCCAATCCAATATTGAAAAGTTCTTTTAGTCTTACTAATCCACATGGATTAGGAGTAAATGGAGATGTTCTCTATGTGTGTGATGGTAGCGATGGATTGAAAGTTTTTGACAATACTGATCCATTGGTAGTGGGAGACCACTTAACACAAAGCTTTTCAACAATTCAGGCAATAGATATTATTCCTTTGGGTAACCTAGCCATCGTATTAACAGAAGATGGAGTGTATCAGTACGATTGTACAGATGTACAGAATATTCAATACTTAAGTCAAATTCA
>NZ_JBVCPV010000075.1:0-12618 GCF_057456495.1 Lishizhenia sp.
AGCCTCTATTTGCTCTGAGGGATACTCGCCAATTATAAAAGTATTCTTTTTGTATTGAACATCATCTAAAGATAATCCCAAGGCATTCAGTTCATGTAACTGATCTGTTGTGGACCAAATCTTAACGCGCGAATAAGTTTGTGCGGATAGGCACGACAAAAAAAGTGAAAAGCAGCAAAGTAATAATATCCTCATATTGTAGTATTTAGCATTAAAATTAAGGAAATAAAATGGGAATTTCCCTTATTCTCCTCACTACTAACTACGTATGAAAATTAGAAAGGTAGATTAATTCAACTTAAAACTTGGTTGATTCCAACATCTTAAGAATATCTTCTTCCACAAAATTAAGTACTGGTTTAATTGAATCATAAGAAGGAACAGCGTTAAACATCACATATCCACTCATAAAAATATCCGAAGAATCTGTTAAATAGAACTGTATAGGTTTGGCTACATCTCCTCCTAGAAAAAAGTAAGTTCCATACACTCCGTGCTCTGGATATAATAAAGTAGTGTCTTTGATAAAGGACGCCTTTATTTTGTGCTCATCCACCTTAGAAAGCGAATAATCTATGTAACGATAAAGCTCCGTTTCCATGGGAATATAACTCAAAAACAAAGTTCCATTTAACCCTTTAAAATTGATATCTCTGTTACAAGGGTTTCGCTGGTCTTTTTTATCTACCACTTCGAAATAAGATGGAATAGTAAAACTAAAACCACAGGTATCTTGGTAGTTTTTATAAACCCTTTCTGGGAAGTTTAATTTGAAATAAGTAGAAGGTTTGGGAATGTAATTTTCATCCTCACATGCTACAAAAAGTAAACTCAACACTATGAAAACACTAGTTATTCTCCACATCATCTAACACTATTACTTTTACCATTTTCACTCTTCGTTTATCAGAAGATTCTACTACAAATTTGTAGTGATCGAAAATGATGTATTCGTTATTCTTTAAAATCTTTCCGGCTTGTTCTATGATGAAGCCTGCGATAGAATCTGACTCACCTTTGGCTTCTTCGAAATTCTTACCGTCTATTTCTAAAACTTTGTACAAATCCACCAAAGGCGTTTTACCTTCGAATACATAAGTACTCTCATCTACCTTGGTATAAACTAAATCATCGTCGTCGAACTCATCGGTAATATCCCCAACAATTTCTTCCAATACATCTTCTAAAGTAACAATTCCAGATGCTCCTCCATACTCATCAACCACAACGGCCATGTGCATTTTCATGTCTTGGAATTCCTTTAAAAGATCATCAATCTTTTTATTTTCCGGAACAAAGAAGGGTGTTCTTAGCAATGATTGCCAATTGAAATCTTCTTCCTCATTTAAGTGAGGCAATAAATCTTTGATATAAACGATACCGATAACGTCATCAAAATTCTCTTTATACACTGGAATCCTAGAAAAACCTGCTTCGAGTATCATATCCATCAACTCTCTGTATGTAGAATTCTCCTCTATTGCAGTAACATCCAAACGTGGACGCATTATTTGGCGCACATCGGTGTTACCAAATTTCACAATTCCTTCTAAGATTCTGTGATCGTCTTCTGTATCGTTCTCCTCTCGCGTTAATTCCAAAGCATTTTCAAGGTCATCCGTAGAAACATCAAGAGATCTTTTCTTCGCTGCTTTATTGATAAATTCTGTACCGCGAACCAAACCTAATTTCATCCAGGATATCGGAGGTATTCTACCGATGGAATAAATAGGTTTAGACATGAACAAAGAAAGCTTTAATGGATTTCTGTTGGCATATACTTTAGGTATAACCTCCCCTATCAACAAGATAATGAAGGTAATCCCTGCTACTTCTATTAAGGTTCTCACCCATGGAATTCCATAATCCTCTGGGTATATTTGACCAAAAACATAACTCGATAAAATAACTATCCCTACATTAATGAAGTTATTGGCGATAAGTATAGTAGCCAATAATTCTTTGGGATCATTAATTAAAGTAATAGTAGTTTCTGAAGATTTACTCTTTCCAGTTTTGAGTTCTTCTTTTTCGTTTGGACCTAAGGAGAAAAAGGCTACTTCTGATCCTGAGACCAAAGCCGATAAAAGCAATAATATTGCTAGGACAACAAAACTTATCCCAAGTTCAATATCAACGTTTAATATCGCAAGAAAACAACTGGCGGGTTCAATATCCATAGATTCTAGAATGGTAAATCGTCGTCCTGATCGTCAATTAAATCATTTGCCAATTTTTCAGTTGGCTGCTGTGGAGTACCAGCATTATTATACGGTTGTTGCGTAGGAGCATTTTGTTGCATAGACTGTGCTTCTGCTCTAGACGTCAACATCGTCATGTTATCAGCCACAACTTCTGTTGCATAACGCGTTTGGTTATTTTCGTCTTGCCAGTTTCTTGTTCTCAGTTTTCCTTCAATGTAAACCTTATTTCCTTTTTTCAAGTACTTCTCGGCAACATCAGCCAAACCTCTCCAAACAACGATATTGTGCCACTCTGTATTATCTCTTCTTTCTCCTGTGTTTTTATCTGTATAAGATTCAGAAGTTGCGATAGAGAATCTACACAATTTCACGTTATTATCTAACATTCTAACTTCAGGGTCTCTTCCTAGATTCCCTATCAAAATAACTTTATTTACGCTTCCAGCCATAGTAACAAATGTAAAACAAAGATAATATAAAGTAAATAGAAGGAGGGAAAAATATCTGCCCGAAGCTTTATAGATCACTTAAGCCTTTTCTAAATGTTCCTCTAAAAACCTATCTATCACCCTGGGTATAGCATGGTCCTCTAAATGATCAACCTTGATATAATTATTTAAAACATCCTCTTTTGCCGAGGCTTTCCAAAATTTAACGTGCAACTTTTGGTGACTTAAAACATGCTTGGTTTCATACATCACCCTTCCCTTTATCTCAAAACCTTTTTCTTCTGCAAGTTCTTCTATAGTTTCTTCTGCCTTCTTGGTTTCTATTAAAGGAAACTCAAACATGTTGCGCCAAATACCTTTATCGTCGCGTTGCTGTAAATAATAAGCTTGCTCATCTACTACTATATAGTGTAAAAATCTATCCTGTACCTTTATCTTCTTAGACTTAACGGGTAGCTCTAGTTGTGTACCTTCTTGAAGGGCAATACAACCTGTTTGTAAAGGACATTGCTCACAATTCGGATTTTTAGGTGTACATACCATCGCTCCCATCTCCATCATCGCTTGATTAAAACTGGCAATTTCTTCAGGAATCATCAACTCGTCTGCATAAGACTGAAACTGCTTTTTACCTTGAGTAGTATCTATGGGAGTTGCATCATTAAAATAGCGCGATAGCAACCTGTAAACATTTCCATCAACCACCGGATGTGGCAAATGAAAAGCAAAAGATGCGATGGCAGCGGCTGTATAATCTCCCACTCCCTTCAAGCTTTTAATACTTTTATAATCGGATGGAAAAACTCCTCCAAAATCGTCTATGACTTGCTTGGCCGCAAAATGTAAATTTCTTGCTCTACTGTAATACCCCAAGCCTTGCCAGAGCTTCAAAACTTCTTGTTCGGATGCATTTGCCAAATCTTTAACCTCCGGAAATTCCTTAACAAAACGTTCATAATAACTCAACCCTTGTGCAACTCTTGTTTGTTGAAGGATGATTTCTGAGAGCCAAATACGGTACGGCTCTTGCGTTGAGCGCCAAGGTAATACACGCTTATTTTCTTCGTACCAGTTTATAATTTGACGACCAAAATCTGACATAGATTAATTTTTTTTTAATTTTTTTTGAGAAAAAGCAAAGGTAAACCATTAAAGCTAATTACTTTTGCGCCTGAAAATCACATTGTTGTTATAAATAATAAAAATTACAAAAATGACTAAAGCAGACATTATTGCTGAAATTTCTGAGGAAACAGGATTAGAGAGAGTTGAAGCACAAAAGGCAGTAGAGGCTTTTATGGCATCTATCAAATCGTCTTTAACTAAGGGAGAGAACGTATATTTAAGAGGTTTCGGTAGCTTTGTTGTGAAAGAAAGAGCTGAGAAAACGGGTAGAAACATTTCTAAGAACACAACAATCATAATTCCTGCGCACAACATACCTTCATTTAAGCCTGCAAAGACTTTCGTGGAAGAAGTAAAAACTAAAGTTGCTGTAAAATAATCCCTTATTCGGATATTTTACTAAATATTTTATACCTTTGCACTCCCATTTGAAAGAATGGGAGTTTTTTCGCCCCGTGCGAAAGAAGATTTTTAAAGTAGAATACTAACATTTAATACATAGAGTTATGCCAAGTGGTAAGAAAAGAAAAAGACATAAGATGTCTACTCACAAGAGAAAGAAAAGACTTAGAAAAAACCGTCACAAGAAGAAAAAATAATCTTCTGACATTTTAAAGTTATTAGCAAATTGACTTAGTGATTTCGTATCGCTAAGTCATTTGTATTTATTCACATTTTAAAACGGCTTCCGTGAATTACGAATTAGTAATCGACTCCAGACCAAATGGAGTTTGGATTGCTTTGTTAAAGGATGGAAAGCTGATTGAGTTGCATGAAGAACAAGGGCAAACTGAGTTTTCTGTAGGTGATATTTACCTCGGAAAAGTTAGAAAAGTTGTCCCTAGTTTGAATGCCTGTTTTGTAGATGTTGGGTACGAAAAGGATGCATTTTTGCATTACTTAGACCTTGGTCCGCAATTTAGATCGCTCGATAAGTTTACACGACAAACCTTGCAAAGCAAGCAGAACGTGGCCGACCTTCTTTATTTTAAGTCAGAAGAAGACATTCCGAAAGACGGGAAGATTACAGATATAGTATCTTCTACTCAACCTATATTGGTACAAGTAGCTAAAGAACCTATTTCAAGTAAAGGTCCACGTCTTAGCGCCGAAGTAACATTGGCGGGAAGATTTTTGGTTTTAGTACCCTTTTCTGAAAAAGTGAGCATCTCACAAAAGATCAAAGATCACAAAGAACGCGATCGTTTGAGAGACATCATGCGCGATATTAAACCGAAAAACTTCGGGGTAATTATCAGAACTGTAGCAGAAAATAAAAAGGTCGAGCAACTAGATAATGACTTAAAAAATCTCTTGGAGAAGTGGAAGTTAATGCATCAGAATTTGCAACAATCCACTCCACCTAAACGCGTTTTAGGTGAAATTGGAAAAGCATCTGGTTTATTAAGAGACCTTCTCAACAGTAGTTTTACTAACATACATGTAAACGACGAACAGCTTCTAGAAGAAATGAGCGATTACATTGAAAGTATAGCTCCTGGAAGAGAGAAAATTTTAAAGCATTACAACGGAAAATTAGAAATTTTCGAAAAGTTTGGCATTAACCGCCAAATTAAAGCTTTGTTTGGTAAGAAGGTTCCATTACCAAGTGGTGGATACTTAATTATTGAACACACAGAAGCTATGCACGTTGTTGACGTGAATAGTGGAAACAGAAAGGGCGCAGACAATCAAGAAAGCAATGCTTTGGCAACCAACATTGAGGCCGCTGAAGAATTAGCAAGAGTATTGCAACTGCGTGACATGGGTGGTATCGTAGCTGTTGATTTTATCGATATGCACGAGAAGGAAAACAACAGAGCGTTGTACGAGAAAATGAAGGAATTCATGAAACCGGACCGCGCCAAACACAACATCCTTCCTCCATCGCGTTTTGGGGTTATTGAGATAACGAGACAACGCACAAGACCGGAAACTGACATCAATACCAATGAAACGTGTCCGGCATGTAACGGTACAGGAGAGGTTACTGCAAGTATCCTTTTCACCGAAGAAATTGAAACGAATTTGGATTTCTTAATCCAAGACAAAAAAGAAACTGATATTACTTTATTAGTACACCCATATATCGAAGCATACTTCAAACGTGGACTAATTAGTAAGCAAGTGAAATGGTTCTTTAAATACAAGAAGTGGATTCCGGTAAGAGGAATTACAGCTAACCATTTTATGGAATACTCTTTTGTCAACAAAAAAAATGAGAAAATTGCACTCTGACATGAAGTCGGAGTGCAAATACTCGCTTTTAGAGGCTAAGCAAAAAATTGAAGCCTACTGCGCCTATCAAGACCGCTGCCATTCTGAGGTTGAAAACAAATTATTTTCTTGGGGATTAGACGAAGAAGACAGAAATGTGCTCATCGCAGATCTTATTTCTAATCGTTTTTTAGATGAAGAACGCTTTGCTGAAAGCTTCGTTTCTGGAAAGTTCAACATAAAAAAATGGGGGCGTAACAAAATAAAACAACACCTTAAACAAAAGCGTGTTTCCGAATATTCCATAAAAAAAGGCTTATCTATCATAGAACCTGACGCCTATTATTCAACCCTAGTCCATTTAGCACAACGGAAAAAAGCTAGTTTAAAAGCATCTGAAAACGAATGGCAACAGCGCGCTAAAGTAATGCGCTATTTACATGCGAAAGGCTACGAACAGGATTTGATTTATGAAGTGATGGATACACTTTTTAAAAACTAGTTCAACCCTACAAACTCCGAGATCCCATTTACTCCCGTAACATCTTATTTTACGGCTATTCGTTAAATAATCACAAAGGAAAATTGGGGGTTTTCTTTCTTCGATAATTCCATTATATTAGCAACACTAAAAAATAATGGAGTGTCAGACAGCGTAGTAATCATCCCCACATATAATGAAATAGAGAACATAGAGAAAATGGTTCGCAAAGTTTTCTCTTTAGAAAAAGAATTTCACTTATTAATTATCGACGATAATTCTCCGGATGGAACGGCAAAACGCGTTAAAGAACTGCAGAAAGAATTTCCTACGCAACTTCACCTCGAACAACGTGAAGGAAAACTTGGATTAGGAACTGCCTACATACATGGCTTTAAATGGTCGCTCCAAAGAAATTACGACTACATTTTTGAAATGGACTGTGATTTCTCCCACAACCCAGATGATTTAATTCGATTATACACAGCTTGTAAAGAAAACAATGCTGGCTTGGCCATAGGTTCTCGCTACTGTAAAGGTGGTAAAGTAAGCAACTGGCCCTGGGATAGAGTGTTGATGTCTTATTTTGCGTCTATCTATGTACGAATGATCTTATGGATAGGTATTAAAGACACTACAGCAGGTTTTAAATGTTACGCCAAAGAAGCATTGCAATCGGTAAATTTCGATGCAATTACCTTTAGAGGGTATGCTTTTCAAATCTGTATGAAATATGCCGTAAAGAGACACAAATTTAAAATCGTTGAGGTTCCTATTACTTTTGTAGATAGACTTTACGGAGAATCAAAAATGAGTTCTGGTATATTCAAAGAAGCACTTTTTGGTGTTTGGAAAATGCGCGGACTAAAATTATAAGTTCATTTCTGGGAAATCCTTGGTTTGAGCCTTACCTTTGCCAAGGTATACGAGGTTGAACGCCTTAAACTACCACCACACATACAAAAGAAGTACATATGAAAACAGTAATCAAAGGAGGTTTAGTAATAAACGAAGGAAAGAAAGAACATTTAGATATTCTTATTGAAAACGGGAGAATTACAAAAATGGCAGCAAACATTTCTGAAGCAAATGCTGAAGAAATTAACGCCGATGGAAAATATGTACTTCCTGGATGTATAGACGACCAAGTTCACTTTAGAGAACCAGGTTTAACACACAAAGCCAACATTGGTACAGAAAGTAGAGCTGCAGTTGCTGGAGGTATTACCACTTTCATGGAAATGCCTAACACCGTTCCTAATGCGCTTACACAAAAATTGTTGCAAGACAAATACGACATTGCCGCGAATACAAGTATTGCCAACTATAGCTTCTTCATGGGAGCCTCTAACGACAATATAGAGCATGTTTTACAAACCGATCCGCACAACGTATGTGGTGTAAAAGTCTTCATGGGATCGAGTACAGGAAACATGTTGGTAGATGAAACAGCTACTTTGGAAAAAATATTCTCTGAAGTTCCAATGTTAATTGCCACACACTGTGAGGACGAAGCTACAATTAGAAGAAACACAGAGATTTACCGTGAAAAATACGGTGAAGACATGCCTATTAAATACCACCCAGAAATTAGAAGCGAAGAAGCTTGTTACCTTTCTTCTAGCAAGGCGGTAGAATTGGCCAAGAAATTTGATACTCGTTTACACATTTTACATATCTCTACAGGAAAAGAAACTGAATTATTTAGAAACGATATTCCTCTAAAAGAGAAAAGAATTACTGCAGAAGCATGTGTACACCACTTATGGTTTACAGATGAATTTTACGACGAAAAAGGAACGTTTATTAAGTGGAACCCAGCGGTTAAGTCTGCAGCCGACAGAGACCAAATTTGGAAGGCTTTGTTAGACAACAGAATTGACATTGTTGCCACAGATCACGCACCTCATACCTTGGAAGAAAAAGCAAACAAGTACTTTAGCGCTCCTTCTGGAGGACCATTGGTACAACATGCTTTATTGGCCATGTTGGAGAAATATAAAGATGGAATTATTCCTTTAGAAAGAGTAGTTGAAAAAATGGCGCATGCCCCAGCTGATTGTTTCCAAGTAAAAGAAAGAGGATACTTAAGAGAAGGATACTTTGCAGATATCGTTATTGTGGATCCGAAGCAAGACCAAACAGTAACAAGAGAAAGCTTATTGTACAAATGTGGATGGTCTCCTTTTGAGGGAACTAAATTCTCACACGTTATCGATAGAACTATCGTGAACGGAAAAACGGTTTACCATAACAACGCAATTGTTGAAGCCGGTAACGGTCAACGTATTACCTTCGATAGATAATCATGAAAAAATTAAGGCTTTACATATTGGGGTTTTCTTTCATTTTCACGGCTTGCCAAAACAATTTGGAAGAAAATCCCAGGCCTTCTAACCTCATACCGCAAGACACTTTTCAATATGTTTTACAAGACTTACTCGTTTTAGAGGGGTACGTACAAAACAAATACAGGAGTCTGCCCAATTACTACAAAATCTTAAAACGCGAAGGGCAAGATATTTTTGCCAAGTACCATTTAGACAGCGCGCGTTTTAACGCCTCTTTCACCTATTACAGTAGAGAACAGCAAATTCTGAACGATATCTACACCAAGATTTCGGACTCTTTAAACATGCGTTCATTTTCTTTAGAAAGTGATGTTTCTACACAAAAAGACTCCATTTCGAAGTAAGGATACTTTTACCCCTTAGCGATTGTAAGGATACCCTGCAGGAAGGAAATTTAAAAAAACTTGCGCTTTTGGGGCGACCTAAGAAGCCACAGAAAGCACCCAGCTTTTTTTTAGTTGACAACCGAAGCGTAGGATAAAAAGCGCGGTTCCACCCCAAAGTTCTTGGGGTGAAAAGGGCCAATAAATCATTAAAAGGTAAAGGACATACCTAAATCTAAACTGAAATTTAGGGTCTCTCCTTCGTTTACTTTCCTGCTGAGTGGTAGAAACTCTGTCTCCCCTTGCTCCACTCCGAAAAGATATGCTCTCGCGTTCACTCCTGTGAAAAAACTTACATGGTCTCCAAGTTGATAATTTAAGGCACACTGAACGTTTACACCCGTACTGTGAAGGATATGGTCCTCCCATAAAATAAAATTGTTCGCATCAATGTGCAACACTTCTTCTTCAGCATATCTATACAATAGACCTATTCCATAATCTAAACTAAAGCGTTCATTTAGTATTTTGGTTTTACCTAAATTCATAGCTGTAGTAAGATGTAATCTATTTGCAATTGGTCGTTCTGATTTCAACCTTTCCATATAACTCCATTCATGCAGGTACTGCACAGAACCCGACCACCAGTACCCTTTAGGACTGTAATTTTTATAAGCGACACCAATTGAATTGTGCAGCAAACCGTTAAAAACGCCATTCCCAGGATAAAGTGATTTTACATTTAATGGAACAGTTCCATCAGCATAGTTTTGTAAAAGTCCCGTAAATAGACTTATTCGATGTTTGTTTGTATTTTGACAGAAAACGATACTCGAAAGAATTAAGGAGAAAAGTAAAATTGATTTTTTCATGGTGGTATATTTTTATCTCCATCAAATTAAACGAAATCCAGGCGAAAATCCATAACAATAAAATCCATATTTCAGAGAATTTATACTTCTCTAACGAAGTAAAAGAGTAAAGCCAACACCATTCTTAGTCACCCATTAAACATTCCCCACTTTATCCTTTACTTCTTAAAGTATTAGCCTTATTTTTGCCGGACGTAAAGAATAGCTATGGCAATTACAAGAGACAAGGTATTAGAGGCCTTGGGCAATGTTTTAGAACCTGATTTAAAGAAGGATATCGTTTCTCAGAACTTAGTGGAAGACTTAGTAATAGAGGGAAACACAATTTCACTTACCGTTAATGTTACCAACCCTGCTCTACACGCAAGAAAGCGTATGGAAGAGGCCGTTGAGTTTGCACTAGAACGTGTATTGGGGAAAGAGATAGAAGTTGAGTGTACCGTAAAAGGTATGAGCAATGCAGAATCTGCAACGCGCAGAAGAATCTTGCCTGAAGTGAAAAACATTGTAGCCGTTGCCTCTGGTAAGGGTGGTGTAGGAAAATCTACAGTTACAGCAAACCTTGCGGGTGGATTGGCTAAAGCAGGATACAAAGTAGGTATCGTTGATGCCGACATTTATGGTCCTTCTATGCCAACTATGTTTGACGTAGTAGGAGAAAGGCCTACCATGATAGAAGTGGAAGGTGAAAAGAAAATGGTTCCTGTAATGAGCTACGGTATTCAGATCATGTCTATCGGTTTCTTTACAGAGCAAGACAACGCTGTTGTTTGGAGAGGACCTATGGCTTCTAAAGCATTGACACAATTATTTACAGATACTTACTGGGGAGAATTGGATTACTTGTTAATTGATTTACCTCCAGGAACAGGTGACATCCACTTATCATTGGTACAAACAGTTCCTTTAGATGGAGCAGTGATTGTTTCTACACCACAGGAAGTAGCTTTGGCCGATGCACGTAAAGGAGTGAACATGTTTAAACTAGACGGAATCAAGGTTCCTGTTGTTGGTTTAATTGAGAACATGGCTTGGTTTACACCTGCTGAATTACCAGACAACAAATACTACATCTTTGGTAGAGATGGAGCCAAGAATTTGGCAGAAGGTATGAACGAAACGTTCTTAGGTCACATTCCACTGGTACAAAGTGTAAGAGAATCTGGAGACGTAGGAAGACCTGCTGTATTCCAAGAAAACACACCAACTGCAAATTCCTTTGAAGAATTAGTTCGTAAATTTGTGGTAGAAGTTGAAAATAAAAAAGCAGCTAAAGTTGCTGAAAAAGCATAATTATGGCCTTGAATAAAGAAGAGATTACCAAAAAAATAAATGCAGCATTAGAAGATCTAAGACCTTTCTTAGAGGCTGATGGTGGAGATATGGAATTGGTAAATATTACAGACGAAGGTGTTGCTCAAGTGAAATTATTGGGTGCATGTTCTGAATGCTCTATGAGTCCGATGACTTTGAAAGCAGGTTTGGAAGAAGCCGTAAAGAAAGTGGCTCCAGAAATCATTCGCGTTGAAGCGATTGATATGGCTGAAGCTTAATTGGAATTTTAGACTTTTAGTCTCTCGACTCCGCTCGAGAACCTCCTATTATAAAGGGTTGATGATCTGCAAAAAGCATTGATATTGAAAAGGGATGGACATTTATTGTTCGTCCCTTTTTTTGTTTAGATAGCTAGAGATCTAGATTTCTAGATGGCTAGAATAGATTCATAGACTTTTAGATTGGTCGAGGGAATTGTCTGTCAACTCTGCTCGAGAACCTTAATTATAACTTATTGTTTTAGCATTTGTGACAGGTTTCCGAGCGGAGTCGAGGAACCGGTCTTAGTAAAGCTTATGGATTGATAAAATTGAGGTCTGAGGTTCGAGAAATCTAGAAGACCGACACCCAGCAATTCAATGATTCAATGATTTAACATGGAGAGACTTCATTACACCATCCCCCGTTCTTTATCCAAAGAAAAACCTTTGTGACCTTTGTGGTTCAAACTACCTTCTTGTAGTTTCGTGTTAAATCTGTTTCCTGTAAGAACTAAACAACATAAAAAAGGTCGAGAACTCCCGACCTTAACTTAAATTTCATTATGCTATTTCTTGATAAACCTTTGCGTGGATAAACCAGTTGATGTTTGAATTTGTACTATGTACACTCCAGCTTCTAATGTACTCACATCTATTTTCTGGTTTTTGTTTAAATCATTTAACACCACTTTACCTTGTAAATCAACAACTGAAATTGTTTCCGTTTCTATCTCTTCTTTTAAAGTAATATGAATAAAATCTTGTGATGGGTTCGGTGCAACGGTGAAGTCAATTCCTTGCTCTATCGTTTCATCTGTTCCTACGCCTGTTTTAGTAAAGGTATATACGGTTCCTTCAGCGATGGTTCCATTCAAATATGCTAACTCATCCCCCGTTCCAAATACTTCCATTGTTGGAGAGGCTGGATCTCCTGAAAGGTAAAAACCATCTTCAGAAATTACCTCCGTGTCAAAATCTATGGCTGGAATAAAAGCAACCCCTGGCCCCGTTTCCCCTTCGTAACAATTAACAGCCTGAGTTACAGAAGTAGGTCCAAAATG
>NZ_JBVCPV010000076.1:0-12567 GCF_057456495.1 Lishizhenia sp.
TCAGAAGTAGATTTAAGCGGAGGGTATAGCTTTGATGCCAACTTGGCCAATGATACCATGGCGGAGTTTGACTGGATTGCTGAGGCTAGTGTGCCTTTTAACGACTTTAGTTACAACGATTCTACTTTCGGTACACAAACCTTCAAAGCAGTGTATGCTTACGATGATGGAACAGCAGAATTAGCTTATGGACCTAACGGAACCCAAGCGAGGTTAGCTTATAAGTTTGAGGCCTATGAAGCCGACTCGATTGTTGCGATACAAATACATTTTGTTCCAGCGGCTATAGATGTTTCCAACAAGTTGTTTTTGCTTACAATTTGGGGCGATGAGAACGGAGAACCCGGAGATGTACTTTATCAAGATGATTTCTTTAATCCGCGTCAGCCACAATACCAAATGTCGAATAATGGTTTTTACACGTATTACCTAGCCGATACGCAAAAAGTAGCTGTTGGAGAGGTTTTTTATGTAGGTTGGAGACAAATTGATAGTGACCGATTAAATGTTGGTTTAGATATGAATATTGCAAACAGTGATAAGATTTTCTATAGTTTGGATGGGGAGAATACCTGGGAAAACACAGGTTTCCAAGGGTCTGTAATGATGCGACCTATGTTTTCTACGAAATTAGATTATCAATTGTCTACCGATGAGGTAATGGCAGCTGAATCATTTGAATTTACACTCTATCCGAACCCTTCAAATGGTTGGGTGAATCTTAAAACGGACTATAGAAATGACTTCACGATAAGTGTATATGATTTAGGAGGAAGAGAACTTTTAACAAAATCAAATGCGCTATCCTTAGATTTAGCTAACTTTGAAGCCGGAATTTATTTGGTGAATATCTATGATGAAAATCACCAAGTATTGAAAACGGCAAAAATAGTTAAGAGGTGAGCGAAGAGATAGAAGACTTTAATTCTGAATCAGAAGAGTTATTTGAACATCATAAAGTAGTTGCAGATAAAGGGCAAGAGGTATTAAGAGTGGATAAATTCTTATTAGACCGTTTGCCAAATACTACGCGAAATAAAATTCAAACAGCTGCAAAGAATGGTAATATTCATGCCAATGGTAAAGCAGTGAAACAGAATTATAAGGTAAAGCCTGATGATGTAATCACGGTTGAATTTCCTTATCCTGTTCGAGAAATTGAATTGATTCCGGAAGATATTCCCCTAGATATTCATTACGAAGACGACACTTTATTGGTGGTTAATAAGCCCTCAGAAATGGTGGTGCACCCAGGATATGGAAATTATTCAGGAACCTTAGTGAATGCTTTGGTATATCACATCGATAATTTACCTGAGAAAACAGAGAATTATTACGGTAGACCAGGATTGGTTCACCGACTAGATAAGAACACAACGGGGTTAATGGTTATTGCTAAAACAGAGCAAGCCTTAACGCATCTTTCTAAGCAGTTTTTTGATAGAACCACAGAGCGTCGTTATCATGCTTTGGTTTGGGGAGATATCGAAGAAGATGGAACCATTACGGGGCACATCGGTCGTTCTTTAAAGAATAGAAAAGTGATGGATGTTTTTCCTGAGGGAGAACACGGTAAACATGCCGTTACACATTACAAGGTGATTAAGCGCTATGGTTATGTTACATTGGTAGAATGTAAATTAGAGACGGGGAGAACGCACCAAATTAGAGCGCACTTTAAATCTATCGGACATCCTTTGTTTAATGATAACGAATATGGAGGCGATAGAATTTTAAAGGGGACCACCTTTTCTAAATACAGACAGTTTGTAGAGAACTGTTTTGCTTTGTTGCCCGGACAAGCATTGCATGCAAAAACTTTAGGGTTTCAGCATCCCGTAAAAGATGAGTATAAACGTTTTGATTCCGATTTGCCAGCCAATTTTCAGGCGGTTTTGGATAAGTGGGAAGTGTATATGTCATCAAGGGAAGTGTAACCCTTTCAATCTAATACGTTAAATATCTAAATTAATTAAAGGAAGACTTTAGGGATCGGAAACTTTGTATTATTTTGTTTGCTTAAACCGATTAAAATTATTTTCTTTCGTAAAATTTTATAAAACCAATGTCGTACATGAGCTATAAATCACTACTTGTCGTTACGTTAACATTCTGTAGTCTCTCGCTTTTCGCGCAAAAAGGACCTATCAAGGATGCTAGAAAAGCATTCTCGGGAAGGAACTATGCAGTTGCTGCTTCAGAATGTGAGAAAGCATATGAAAAAATTCCTTACAAAGCTGGAAAGTCCAAGGAATACAAAGCAGAAATGGCATATTGCGTTGCAGAATCTTACCGCCTAACAGAGCAACATGAAGAAGCAAAAGAATGGTATGAGAGAGCAATAGATTTAGGATTTGCTAAAACAGAACCTAAAGTTCACTTTAACTATGGAGAGGCACACCGTTTTACGGGAGATTACGACAAGGCGAAGGAACAATACGAAGAGTATTTAGAATTAGTTCCTGGAGATAAGGCTGCTGAAGATGCTATTAAATCTTGTGAACAAGCTCCTATTACTGTAGCATTAGCCAAAAAGGTTACGATTAAAGCTGAAGATAAAATTAATGACAAAGCATCAGACATGTGTTTGGTGATTGCTGATAGAAGAGGTGATAAAATCATGTTTGCTTCAGCAAGAGCAGAGGCATTAGGAAAAGATGTTGATCCACGTTCTGGTGAGAAATACTTCGATGTATTTTACGCTGAATTAGATAGAAATGGAAACTACAGAGAGGTAACTCCAGTAGAAGATGATAGCATCAATACAGAGCACCACGAAGGACCTGTTGCTTTTGATGGTCGTTACAAACAAATGTTCTTAACAAGATGTTACAACCCAGATGATAACTTCTTTGGTTGTGATATTTACGTATCTCAATTGAAAGGTAGATCTTGGGATATTCCAGAAAAAATTAACTTAAAACCAAACGATACAGTATCTGTAGGTCACCCATGTCCTTCAGAAGATGGAAGATTCTTAATCTTTGCTTCTGATATGCCAGGTGGTTTTGGAGGAAAAGATTTATGGTACACAGAGTACGATAGAAGATCTGATTCTTGGTCTGATCCTAAAAACATGGGACCAGAAATTAATACAGCGCAAGACGAGTTATTCCCAACTTTCGGACTAAACGGTGAGTTGTACTTCGCTTCATCAGGACACGTTGGATTAGGTGGATTAGATATTTTTGTTGCCAAAAGAATTGGAACAGAATACAAATGGGCAGCTCCAGAAAACATGGGATACCCATTCAACTCTAAAGACAATGATTTCCACTTAACACAGGTGGATGAGAAAACAGGTTACTTTACTTCGGATAGAAAGAAAGGTTCATACGCTACAAATATTTACTCTTACGAAATTCCACCGAACTTATTTACATTGAAAGTTGTAGTAAGTAAATTAGGTTCTTCTGAAAAAGTAAATGGTGCTTCTGTTGAAGTAACAACTGCTGAAGGAACCTTTACAGGAGTTACCAATGAAAGTGGTATGGTTTACTGGGAGAAGAAACCAAATGGAGATCGTTACATTGGAGAAGAAGGTGAGTTTAAAGTGAAATTGTTGCCTTTGGAAGGATACCACGATAACAGACAGATGGTAGAGTTCACAACAAAAGGATTGGCGGATAACCAAGATTTCTACTTTGCAATGAACATGGTGCCTAAAACACCAATTCGTTTACCAGAGGTACGATACAGATTGGGTAGTGCTGAATTGATGGTAATTGAAGATTCGATCAACTCTAAGGATTCATTGAACTTTGTTTACGATATGTTAGAGGAATACCCAGGAATGGTTATCCGATTAGTATCACACACCGATTCACGTGGTAGTGCTTCTGCCAATGAGAAGTTAGCACAACGAAGAGCACAATCTTGTGTGGATTACTTAGTAAATGAAAAAGGTGTTCCAAGAGAAAGATTAGTTCCAGAGGGTCGTGGAGAAAACGAACCGAGAACAGTTTACTTGGTAGACGGAAAATATGTGGTAGATAAACCAGATATGGGAACAGTTTACGAAGAAATTCTTTTGACTGAATCTTACATCAATAAGTTTAAAAAGTCAGACCCAGAGTTGTTTGAGAAATTACACCAATTTAACCGTAGAACGGAAGGAGAGGTTGTAAGTATGGACTTTGTTGCATCAGGTTCAACGCAAGGACAACAATAAGGTTTTAAAAATATGTTTAATCCCGATGGTGAAAGCCGTCGGGATTTTTTGATTTATAAAAGTCGGACTCGCTCAGATAAATTATAATAGTTATCTTTGCCGTCCAAGAATTATTATGGCAGATACTAGATATAACTTAAGAGGCGTTTCCGCTGGAAAAGAGGATGTTCACAACGCAATCAAGAATGTTGATAAAGGATTGTTTCCGAAAGCATTTTGTAAAATAGTTCCAGATCACTTAACAGGTGATGAAGACTACTGTGTAGTTATGCACGCTGATGGTGCAGGTACAAAATCTTCTTTGGCCTACATGTACTGGAAAGAAACGGGTGATTTATCCGTATGGAAAGGTATTGCTCAAGATGCATTGATCATGAATATTGATGATTTATTGTGTGTGGGAGCTACAGATAATATCCTTTTATCAAGTACAATTGGTAGAAACAAAAATCTAGTTAACGGTGATGTTATTGCCGAAATAATTAATGGTACTGAAGAGTTGTTGTCTGATTTAAGAGAGCAAGGAATTGGTATCTTCTCTACAGGTGGTGAAACTGCCGATGTGGGAGATTTAGTGAGAACGATTATTGTTGACTCAACGGTTGTAGCTAGAATGAAACGTGAAGATGTTGTTTCTAACCACAACATTAAAGGAGGAAATGTAATTGTTGGACTTTCTTCATTTGGTCAGGCTTCTTACGAAAAAGAGTACAATGGTGGTATGGGAAGTAACGGATTAACTTCTGCCCGTCACGATGTATTTAAGCACGACTTAGCAACGAAATTCCCAGAGAGTTTTGACCCAGCTGTACAAGATGATTTAGTGTATTCTGGATCTTACGGATTAACAGATAAGATTGATGGTGTTCCTGTAGATGCAGGTAAAATGGTATTATCTCCAACACGTACTTATGCACCTATCATCAAGAAAATATTAGACAAACACAGAGCAGATATCGCAGGTATGGTTCACTGTAGTGGTGGTGCACAAACAAAAGTGCTTCACTTTGTGGATAACGTTCACGTGATTAAAGATAACATGTTCCCTATTCCTCCATTATTTGATGTGATTCAAAAAGAATCAGGTACAGAATGGAAGGAAATGTACAAAGTATTTAATATGGGACACAGAATGGAAATTTACGTTCCAGAAGAAATCGCTGCTTCAATTATAGAAATTTCTAAATCTTTCAATGTAGATGCTCAGATTGTAGGTAGAGTAGAAGAACATGAAGGAAAGAAATTAACGATTCAGTCTCCATACGGAGAGTTTATTTACGACAAATAATGGAAGATTTACTAGGTAAATTAGAAGATATAAATTACCGCTTTGAAGAGGTTGGACGTTTGATCGTCGATCCAGACATCATTGCGGATATGAAACGCTACGTTAAATTGAACAAGGAGTATAAAGACCTTGAAGAGATTGTTGTAGCGTATAAAAAATACAAGAACATTTTAGATAACATTGCTTCTTCTAAAGAGCTTCTAGAAATGGAAGATGATGAAGAGATGAAGGAAATGGCTAAAATGGAATTGCACGAATTGGAATCGCAAAAACCAGAACTTGAGGAAGAGTTGAAGGTGTTGTTAATTCCAAAAGACCCTGAAGACGATAAAAACGTTATTGTTGAATTACGTGCCGGTACCGGAGGTGATGAAGCGTGTATCTTCGTGGAAGACGTGTTTAGAATGTATAGCATGTACTTCAAAAATAGAGGATGGAAGGTAGAGGTATTGAACTCGAATGAGGGAGGTACTAAAGGATACAAAGAAATCTCTATGAATGTTGAAGGTGAAGGTGTATACGGAACTATGAAATTCGAATCAGGAGTTCACCGTGTACAACGTGTGCCAGAAACAGAATCACAAGGTCGTGTGCATACTTCTGCAATTACTGTTGCTGTGTTACCAGAAGCAGAAGAAGTGGATGTTGAATTGAACATGTCTGATGTGAAAAGAGATACCTTTAGAGCATCAGGTGCGGGTGGACAGCACGTTAACAAGACGGAGTCTGCCATTCGTTTAACACACATTCCAACAGGTATTGTAGTGGAGTGTCAAGACGGACGTTCACAGCACAAAAACTTGGAGAAAGCAATCTCTGTTTTGCGTTCAAGAATGTACACACAGGAATTAGAGAAGAAAAATGCTGAGCGTGCTGAGCAAAGAAAATCTTTGGTTTCTACGGGAGATAGATCTGCAAAAATCAGAACTTACAACTACCCGCAAGGTCGTGTTACAGATCACCGTATCAATAAAACAATGTATAACCTTTCTAACTTCATTAACGGAGATATTCAAGAAATGATTGATGCCTTGAAAGTAGCCGAGAATGCGGAGAAGATGAAAGGAGAAACTGCATAAGCATGAAGAAGGAAGAGTTAGTTGCTGAAATCAAAAGAAAACAGTCCTTCTTATGTGTAGGGTTGGATACGGATTTAAATAAAATTCCAAAGCATTTGTTAGACACAGAAGATCCAATCTTTGAGTTCAACAAGCAAATCATAGATGCTACCAAAGATTATTGTGTAGCTTATAAACCCAACATCGCGTTTTACGAATGTTTGGGTAAAAAAGGATGGGAAGCTTTAGAGAAGACCATGGATTATATTCCTGATAATATCTTTACAATTGCAGATGCAAAAAGAGGAGATATAGGAAATACTTCTAGCTATTATGCCAAAACTTTCTTTGAATATTTGAATTTTGATTCAGTTACAGTAGCACCTTACATGGGAGAAGATTCTGTAACGCCATTCTTGCAATTTGAAGACAAGTGGGTAATCGTGTTAGCCTTAACGTCTAATGCTGGAGCGCTGGACTTCCAATTTGTGAAAGATGCGCAAGGTGAGGAGTTGTATAAAAAGGTGTTGCGTAAAACTTCAGAATGGGGAACGCCAGAAAACCTAATGTATGTAGTTGGAGCAACGCGAGCTGAGGGTATTGGTGAAGTTAGAAAAACTGTTCCCAATAACTTCTTTTTAGTTCCAGGTGTTGGAGCGCAAGGAGGAAGCTTAGAAGATGTTGCGCAGTATGGATTCAATGATGATTGTGGTTTGTTGGTAAACTCATCTAGAGGCATTATTTATGCCGGACAAGGTGAAGACTTTGCTCAAAAATCTGCTGAAGCAGCTCATGCGATTCAACAGGATATGCACAAGATTTTAAAGGCCAAAGGCTGGTAAGAAAAAGATAATTACGAAAAAGGCGAGTAAGTACACTCGCCTTTTTTTTGTGTCCAATTTTTTTAGCTATTTGCTTTTTCGTATCTTCTACCTTCAACCTAATCATTATGAAAGAACAGTACCTACACTACCTGTGGGAGTCTAAACGACTTCCGCTACAAAAGCTGACCCTTGTTGATGGTGGACCCCTGATAATATTAGATTTCGGAAAATTAAATCACGATACAGGTCCCGATATTTTCAATGCAAAATTGTATTTGGAAGAATTGACGTGGTCTGGCAATGTTGAAATGCATGTGAATTCCTCAGATTGGTATAAGCACGGACATCAAAATGACCCTAGTTACGATAATGTAGTCCTCCATGTCGTTTACAATTACGACGAAGCGGTATTTGTAAAAGGTAGAGAACTTCCAACACTAGAATTGAAAGATGTTTTAGATCTAGAGCATTACAAAAATTACCAGCACGTATTTAAAAAGGATGAAAATTTGCCCTGCCAAAAAGAATTAGAGAATAACAAGCTCTTGGTGTTTCAACAAGTAAGTGTAGCTTTTGCACATCGGTTTAATCGAAAAATAGAGGAGTTAAAAAGTGTGTTTAAGCTCGCTAAGAACGATTATAAACAAGTTTTGCATTATTTGTTATTTCAAAGTTTTGGAGGAAGGGTAAATAAATTACCTTTTCAACAGTTGGCACAGTTGCTACCCTATCAACTTCTTTTAAGAGAAGCATGGGATATACAAAGGCTGGAAGCAGTAATGCTCGGAGCAGCTGGGTTACTTCAAGAAGCGAATAATCATCCATACACAGATGAGTTGAAAAAGCATTGGCATTTTTTACAAAAGAAGTACGGGATTGCTATGATGGATGCTAGTGCTTGGCGTTTTAGTGGGGTTAGGCCAAGTAGTTTTCCTAATTTAAAAATTATTCAACTCGCGCATTTTATTGTGCAATGGAAGTATGAAGTAGTCCCTTTTCAAGCCAATAATTTAGAGGTGTTACGTCGAAAGTTTAACGATAACATTTCTGCTTTTTGGGAATATCACTATTCCTTTAAATCTACCACCCTTAAAAAACACGAAACTCAACTTAGTGAAAAAGCTCAGAATATAATTTTTATCAATGCTTTTGCCTTGTTCTTTTGGTTTCGGGGTAAACAAAAAGGCAATGATGGTGACCTGCAGCTTGCTATGGATATCCTTTTAAGTTTGCCCCCTGAAGAAAATACTATCCTCGATAAATGGCAGAAAAGAGGGGTAGACATGGAGAATGCCTTTGATACACAAGCGCTTTTAGAACAAAATCAGTTTTTTTGTTCGGATAGGAAGTGTCTTCACTGTAAAATTGGTAATTTTATCCTATCAAATAAAGCATGAGAACAATACAGAAAATAGTTTTGTTTTTTGAAATACGCTCTTTCGGCGTATGTGCCTGGTGGGCCAAAAAACTTAGGTTAAGAACCGAACACGTTAGAAGATTTTTTATCTATATTTCTTTTATTGGTTTGGGCTCTCCATTATTGTTGTATCTTGTTATGGGTTGGCTCTTAGAACACAAGCATACCTTGCGACTAAGCTCTAAACCGAGATCAATTTGGGAACTGTAAATGTTTAAAGCGTACCGTAAGTTATATTATCGACTATTCTATAGTATTACACTTATAATAGGGTGTATACTCATTGGTATTTTGGGTTTTGTGGGCTTAGAAGGGTATGATACCCTTGATGCCTTTTACATGACGATGATTACCATTTCAACCGTAGGTTTTGGAGAAGTTCAATCCTTATCTCCTAACGGTAAAATATTTACATCTTTTCTAATTGTTATGAGCTTGGGTACTTTCGCCTATGCAATAACCTCCTTATCTTCTTACTTATTTGGGGGAGAATTTAGAAAATTAAGAAAAACCATCATGGAAAAACGTAAAATTGATGCCCTGAAAAATCACGTGGTTATATGTGGTTTTGGTCGTGTAGGTAGACAAGTAGCAGAAGATTTTGCACGAACAAAGCAAAGTTTCGTGGTTGTAGAATTAGACCCTGCTCGCGTTGAGAAATATGAGAGTGATGAAAATTATAATTTCGTCGTAGGTGATGCCACTGTAGATGAAAATTTGGTGAATGCGAATTTAGAGAATGCAAAAGCCATCATTACTTGTATGCCCTCTGATGCCAACAACGTATATGTGGTGTTGGCGGCCCGTGAAATGAGTAAGAAAGTTCAGATTATTGCGCGTGCATCAAAAAATGAAACCTATAACAAATTAAAAATCGCTGGTGCCAATTCTGTGATCATGCCCGATTCAGTGGGAGGATCACATATGGCTTCTTTGGTGGTGAGGCCTGATGTCATGGAGTTCATCGATGAAATAATAATTTCTTCTGATTACACACCTAATATCGTGGCCTTGAACTATGATAGCTTACCCTTGAAATTTAAAGATCAAAAATTAGAGGTATTTATAAACGCTCAAATTTCTGGTTGTTCTGTAGTTGGGATAAAAGAAGACGATGGAGATTATCAAATTAATCCTTCTGGAGATACATTGATAACAAAAGGGAGCAAGATTTTGTTGTTAGGAGATAAGCAGCAAATAGATAATTTGAGGAAATACTTTGAAGTAGATGCGTAAAATATTAGTTACAGGAGCCAATGGTTTATTAGGCCAGAAAATCATCAACCAATTAGAAAAAAACGGACAAGAATATATTGCAACAGGAAGGGGAGAGAATAGAAACCCTAACTGTCCGGCTGACAAATACGTCAGTTTAGATATTACTATTCCTTCAGAAGTTGAAGCTTGTTTTCAAAAATTAAAACCTACACATATTATAAATACTGCGGCCATGACCAATGTGGATGCATGTGAAGATGATGTTGAGGGTTGTGAATTGTTGAATGTGAAAGCAGTTGAGATTCTATGGAAAGAAGCGAAGCGAATCAATGCCCATCTTCAGTTGCTCTCAACTGATTTTGTTTTTGATGGAAAACAAGGAGATTACAAAGAAACCGATGAACCGAATCCTTTAAGTGTTTATGGAAAATCTAAATTAGATGCTGAGCATATACTAACCAATGACGAAAATACCAATTGGTCCATCGTGAGAACGATAATTATTTTAGGTAAAACTCCTGGTATGAGTAGGTCTAATATCCTATTATGGGCAAAAGGTGCATTGGAAAAAGGAGATGCTCTTACTATTGTAGACGACCAATTTAGAGCCCCAACATGGGCCGATGATTTAGCTTGGGCCTGTATTCGTATTGTGGAATTGGGTAAAAGAGGAATTTATCATATTTGTGGACCAGAAACGCTGAGTATTCTGGAAATTGTAAATAGAGTAGGAAAGTATTATGGATTGAATACAGATTTAATTCAACCTATAAAATCGGAGAGTTTGAATCAAAAAGCGAAGCGTCCACCTAAAACGGGATTTGATTTATCCAAGGCGAAAAATGATCTCGGTTATGCTCCTAAAACCTTGGAGGAGATACTCGAACGTTTATAATTCTTTCGAAAGCAATAAATATTTCTATTTTTGAAGAAATCAAGCAAAAACTTTATGAAAAAAATACTTACGTTTTTATTTATTACGACGGCATTTCTAACATTTTCACAAGAGACATTACAAGTAGATTTAAAAGTTCAAGATTTTGAGGATAAGATAGACGATGTTACCGCGGAGGTAATCGTGAAAGGTGGGGTGAAACCTTACCGTTATATCTGGTCTGAAGAAGGAGTTAACATTTACACCAGGGTGGCAACAGGTTTGTCAGAAGGTGATACTATAAAGGTTACCGTTGTAGATGCAGCCAATAATTCAGTTACAAGGAAAGGTATAGTAGACGCGGAAAGTATTCCAGAGCATTTTAATAATGCCATGAAGCCTGCGGTAGCTTTTATGCAAAGCATACTGTTTCACGAAATTTTTGCGGATACTGTTAAGGTGCCAAATAATGTACTGAAAGCACCCTTCGCCCTTGATGAATCAAAGAAAGATTACTTTGTAAAAGAGTGGTTAGTAGAGGATGGAGCGAAAGTAAAACATCAACAAGCTATTGCCATCTTACAGGATGGAGAAAATGAATTTCCTTTTTTCGCAGTTGGATCTGGAGTTTTAGAAATAAAAGCAAAGGCAGGTGAGCAAGTTCACTTCATCAATAAAAGAGGGAATAGATCAGATAAAGTTATTGGGGTAATAGACTATCCTGAAAGACAACCCTTCTACAGTAAAAACTTAAGCACTAAGACACAAGGATTCCCATTAATTGTATTGTGGTTAGTACTCGGAGCTTTGTTCTTTACAATTAGAATGAAGTTTATCAACTTTAGAGGTCCGAAACACGCCATTGAATTAGTACAGGGTAAATATGATGATCCAAATGGTCATCACGGTGAGGTGTCTCACTTCCAAGCATTGGTTACTGCTTTATCTGCAACTGTAGGTTTAGGAAATATTGCAGGGGTTGCTATCGCTATCTCTATGGGTGGACCAGGTGCAACTTTCTGGATGATCTTAGCTGGTTTATTAGGTATGGCCTCTAAGTTTGTAGAATGTACTTTAGGTGTGAAATACAGACACCAAAAAGAAGACGGTGAAGTATTTGGTGGACCAATGTACTACTTGTCAAAAGGTTTGGCTAAAAAAGGACCATTCTTTGCTCAGTTAGGTAAAGTGTTGGCATTGATTTTTGCTATCTTATGTGTAGGTGGTTCTTTAGGTGGAGGAAATATGTTCCAAGCCAATCAAGCCTTTAACCAATTATCTCAGCTTCCAGGTTTGGAAGGATTCTCATCTTATGGTTTCTACTTCGGTATAGTAATGGCTATTTTGGTTGGAGTTGTAATCGTAGGTGGTATTAAGAGTATTGCCAAGGTTACAGATAAAATTGTACCTACTATGGTAGGGATATATGTTGTTAGTGCTTTGGTGATTATTGGATTTAACTACGATAATTTAGGATTTGGTTTTAAAACTATTTTCAATGGAGCATTTAGTCCAGACGCCATATATGGTGGATTTATTGGAGTATTGATTTTAGGTTTCCAAAGAGCAGCATTCTCGAATGAAGCAGGTGTTGGATCTTCTGCAATTGCTCACTCTGCGGCCATTACAGATGAACCTATCTCAGAAGGTATTGTTGCCTTGTTAGAGCCGTTTATTGATACCGTGGTTGTTTGTACCATGACTGCTTTGGTAATCA
>NZ_JBVCPV010000077.1:0-12377 GCF_057456495.1 Lishizhenia sp.
ATGCTGTAATGTTCGTGTATATGAACTCCCAATAATTTCGAGAAATTTGAAGGATTTGATAGATTGATTTAAAAATTTAAACGCAAACTTTCAGTTCGCTATTTAAAGATTTAAGGAACTACATGGAGTAAAATCAGCATACAGTTTGAGTATTGGTCCGTGGTTTCAACTTCTACATAGGTTACTACAAGGTTCACAAAGGCTCTACTTAATATTTCCCAATCTTTTTTAAACTTTAATTTTTGAATTCATTTTTGGCCTTGAAAACAATTCTTATTAAAACAAGAATAAGCGCCGGGAAGTGAACCCAGTGTTTGAACCCAGCTTTCAGATTTTTAGCAGAAAAATCTGCTAAAAGCGTTTGTGAGTTTGGGGTGAACGACCAAAGCGTTTCGTAGCTTTTAAAAGACTTGTTTTCCAGCCTAGCGTTTTCTTTGGTTCGTTTCTTTTTGGCAATGCAAAATAAATGAACAGAACCCAAACTTCGAAGTCAAAAACCAAAAATCAATATTGAGTAGTTCAGGAACTTCAGAAGCACAGAATACTTGAATCTAAAATTAAATGCCCACTAGCATTCGTGAGGATTTAGAGAGTCGATATTTATAAGTACCTAAATTCAAACAACATCACAAACTTCTCATTATGCGGGTCAACTATTCAATGATGTCCCAACAATAAAATAGGACCTCCCTTTTTTTTACTTTATATAAACAAATTTTTACACGGACTCTAAGACTGTATAAGTCCATAGATTAATTCTTCCCTCTTAATTCTTAATTCTCAATTAAGCTTCCTATTTTTGCAGCACTAAATAGAATCAAATGTATAGATCACATACTTGCGGTGAATTAAGAATAGATAACGTTGGACAAGAAGTAACCTTAAGTGGTTGGGTGCAACGTTCGAGAGAACTAGGAGGATTAACATTTATAGATGTTAGAGACCGTTACGGAATTACACAAATCACTTTAAATAGTGACGACAATGCCGACTTAGCTGCGCAAGCTAGAAAAATTGGTCGTGAATTCGTAGTTCAAATCAAAGGAACTGTTAAGGAGAGATCTAGCAAAAACAAGAATATTCCAACTGGAGAAATCGAAATCATTGCTTCAGCAATAAATATCCTAAACGCTTCTAAAACTCCACCCTTCACAATTGAAGATGACACAGACGGTGGTGAAGAATTGAGAGCGAAATACCGTTACTTAGATTTACGTAGAAATGTGGTTAAAGAAAAATTAGCCTTACGTAACAAAGTGGCATTAGAAACGCGTAAGTTTTTAGATACAGAAGAATTTATTGATGTTGAAACTCCTTATTTAATTAAATCTACTCCAGAAGGAGCACGTGATTTCGTTGTTCCAAGTAGAATGAATGAAGGAGAATTCTACGCCCTTCCACAATCACCTCAAACGTTTAAGCAATTATTGATGGTTTCTGGTTATGACCGTTACTACCAAATTGTAAAATGTTTTAGAGATGAGGATTTAAGAGCTGACCGTCAACCAGAGTTTACACAAATAGACTGTGAAATGTCTTTCGTTGATCAGGAAGATGTATTGAACACTTTCGAAAAAATGGTTCAACACCTATTCAAAACTTGCAGAAACGTTGAATTAGATAAAGCTTTCCCTCGCATGACTTATGCAGAAGCGATGGAAAAATACGGCTCTGATAAACCAGACATTCGTTTTGGAATGGAGTTCGTTAACTTGAACGATGTTGCCCAAAACAAAGGATTCAAGGTTTTTGATGATGCGGAAGTAGTATTGGCCATCAACGCTGAACAATGTTCCGTTTACACAAGAAAACAATTGGATGCCTTAACAAAGTGGGTACAACGTCCACAAATTGGTGCAAAAGGAATGGTTTACGTTAAATGTAACGAAGATGGATCGTTCAAATCATCTGTAGATAAATTCTATTCGCAAGAAGATTTAAAAGCATGGGCAGATAAAGCCAATGCAAAACCGGGTGACTTATTGTTAGTATTATCTGGAGATTTACATACAACGCGCAATCAAATGAATGAATTGCGTTTACATATGGGAGATGAATTAGGATTGAGAAACCCTAATGTTTTCAAACCATTATGGGTTGTTGATTTTCCATTGTTAGAGTGGGACGAAGAAAGTGGTCGTTACCATGCAATGCACCACCCTTTCACTTCTCCAAAACAAGAGGATATTGCCTTAATTGAAACAGATCCTGGAAAAGTTAGAGCAAATGCATACGATTTAGCCATGAATGGTGTTGAATTAGGAGGAGGATCTATTCGTATCCACGATAGAGACTTACAAGCTAAAATGTTCGATCTGTTAGGATTCTCTAAAGAAGAAGCAGAAGAACAATTTGGATTCTTAATGAGCGCCTTCGAATACGGAGCTCCACCACACGGAGGATTGGCATTTGGATTAGATAGATTGGTAGCTACTATGGGTGGTTCGTCTTCTATCCGCGATTACATCGCCTTCCCAAAAAACAACAACGGAAGAGATGTTATGATTGATGCACCAGCTGCATTGAACGAAGAACAATTAACAGAATTAAACTTGGCCTTGAATATTCAAGCCGCTGAGTAAGTAATTTCTATAGATACTTTTGAAAAGGTCGACCTTAGGGTTGGCCTTTTTTGCTTTGAGGGTTTGAGGTTTGAGCCTTGTAACCTTAGTGAAATTAATGATTTGAACTTTTGACGAAATGGCTTATTTGATGGATTTGATTTAAAAATTTAACCACGGACTTTCAGTTCGCTATTTAAAGATTTAAAGAACAGCATGGTGTAAAGTCAGTACACCATTTGAGTTTTGAGCAAGAAAAGAGTCCATGGTTTTAACTACAACTTCCACATAGGTGACCAAAGGGATTCACAATGCCTCTACTCAAACCGTCCATATTCTCCTTGAATTTTGACATTGTATTTTCTTCGGCCTTGTAAATGAAACTTGATTTTTCAAAATGAAAGCTTAGAGAGTTCGTTTAGCTCGATAGAGATCCAACGAACGAACTTTGTTTTCATGAAGAAAAAGGAAGTTTTAGTTACACAGCCTAGCGTTTTCTTTGGTTCGTTTCTTTTGGGCAATGCAAAAGAAATGAACAAAACCAAAGCTACGAAGTAAGGTCCAAAAAATAGAGTCTTTAAATATCAAAATACACGAACTTACTTTCCCTCTCCCTTTCTTCCAAATTATCCATAACTTTGACCCCATGAGTATACAAGCAATTAAAGCCCTGCATATCATTTTTGTGATTTCATGGTTTGCCGGACTGTTCTACATTGTCCGTTTGTTCATTTATCATGCGGAAGCACAATTAAAAGCTTCACCCGAGAAAGAAATCATTTCCAATCAACTTAAGCTCATGCAGCGCAAGCTATGGTATATCATTACCATACCAGCTATGATCTTAACAATCTGCTTTGGAGTATGGCTCTTTATTGAACAACCCTTTTTATTGAAAGCCGGTTGGATGCATGTAAAACTAACCTTACTTGTTTTATTGATTGCTTATAACCTTATATGTCATCGCATTTTTAAAAAATTTCAAAGGGATGACATTAAATGGAGTTCTACTCAACTGCGTTTTTGGAACGAATTAGCTACTTTATTTATGGTAGCCATTGTGTTTGTTGTCATGCAAAAAAATGCCACAAACTGGGTATATGCTACACTCGGCTTCTTCGGTGTAGCCATAGGACTAATGATAGCGATAAAATTGTATAAAAAATTCAGAAAATCTTAAGATGTACATAGATACACATACACATTTGTTTTCAGAGAAATTCGAAGGTGAATACGAAGCAGTTATTCAAAGAGCATTAGATGCAGGTGTTGATAAGCTGTTGCTACCAAACATAGATTTGGATACGGTGAATGCCATGAATGCTTTGGAAGAAAAGTACCCCAACAATTGTTTCAGTATGATGGGACTACATCCTTCTAACGTTACAGAAGATGTAGACCACCAATTGGATTTGGTAAAAAAAGAACTTTACTCAAGACCCTACATTGCTGTGGGAGAAATAGGTATTGATTTGTACTGGGATAAAACTTTATTGGCACAACAACAAAAAGCTTTTGAACAACAACTACTTTGGGCAAAAGAATTGAATCTTCCCATAGTAATTCATGCCAGAGAATCTTTTGATGAGATTTTTGAAATCGTTGATAAGCATAACGACGAAAACCTAACAGGTGTTTTTCATTGTTTCACAGGTACGGTGGAGCAAGCTCAAAAAATCATTGCATACGGCGGATTCAAAATGGGTATTGGGGGTGTTGTTACTTTTAAGAAGGCGGGATTAGACAAAGTGGTTAAAGAAATTCCACTTGAACATTTGGTCTTAGAAACAGACGCTCCATATTTAGCACCCTCACCGAATAGAGGTAAAAGAAATGAAAGCGCTTACATTCCTTTCATTGCAGATAAATTATCAGACATATTTGAAATGCCCGTAGAAGAAATTGCTGCCATTACTACAAAAAATGCAGAACAGGTATTTCCAAAAATCATAAAAGCGTAAAACAGAATAGGTTTATGGAGAATGCAAAGGTATTATTGATCTACACAGGGGGTACGATTGGAATGATGAAAGACAACATCACAGGTGAATTGCGCGCCTTTGATTTTGAACACCTCAATGCCCAAGTTCCAGAATTGGACAGACTAAATGTAGATCTATCTTCTATATCGTTTGACGACCCTATTGATTCTTCTGACATGCACCCCAAAGATTGGGCACGCATTGCTCGTCAGATAGAGTTGAACTATAATGACTACGACGGATTTGTTGTATTGCACGGTTCGGATACAATGGCCTTTACTGCCTCAGGATTAAGTTTCATGCTTCAAGGTTTACGAAAACCTGTCATCTTAACGGGGTCTCAATTACCCATTGGAACGATTAGAACGGACGGTAAAGAAAACCTTATCACCTCCATAGAGATTGCTGCAAGCAAAGACGACAACGGAATGCCATTGATTCAAGAGGTAGCCATCTATTTTGAATACTCCCTATACAGAGGAAATAGAACCACGAAAGTCTCTGCCAAGCATTTTGAAGCCTTTCAATCCCCCAATTATCAAGAATTGGCAATAGCTGGAGTTGATATCAATTATCACTACCCTAATTTATATAGAACAAGCCTACAGGACTTGGAATTATTTACAGCCTTTGAAGAAGACATCGCACTTTTAAAACTGTATCCCGGCATTCATATGAAAATGTATGAAGGACTTTTCGATCCAAAACATACCAAAGCCATCGTTTTAGAAACATTTGGTGCGGGAAATGCACCACACAATAAACAATTACAAGACTTAATCACAAAATTCACCACCTCGGGCGGAATAATACTTAATATTACACAATGTGCGTCTGGTTCTGTGCAACAAGGTTTGTACGAAAGCAGTTCCTTTTTCAATAAAGCAGGTGTAGTAAATGGGAAAGATTTAACAACAGAATCTGCATTAGCTAAATTGATGTATGTATTAGGAAGATACAGCTCTAAGGATGAGTGTATTGCCGCACTAAAGCGTGATATTGTTGGGGAAATGCAAGCATAGTGTTAACCTTTTGGTAATCTAGGCCCTTAATGCTTGTTGCAATTTTTTTGTACATTAGCGCTCTAATTTTGACAGGAATTTGAGGAGAGGTGCAGGAGTGGCTGAACTGGCTCGCCTGGAAAGCGAGTGTTCCGATTGTATCGGAACCGAGGGTTCGAATCCCTCTCTCTCCGCAGCGAACTGTCAGAATTTTATTAATTTAGGCATAATTATAAACTAGGAATACGATTAAAATTAATCTTTGAGAACATGAAAAAAGTAATAAGTTCTTTGATGATCGCCGGAATGATGACTTTCGGATTTGTTAACGGAGCATTAGCTCAAGATGGCGATTCTACAGAAGCAGTTGAAGCAACAACAACAGAAATGGCTAACGAAGCTGATTCTATAAAAGAAGAAGCTAGTCCGGTTGCAGAAGCAATTGAAACAGAAACTGAAGCTCCCGCAGAAGCAGGAATGGCTGAAGAAAAAGCACCATTAAACTTTACTGGTACTTTAAAGCAAAAGTTCATCGAAGGTGATCCATTCTGGATGTCTTTCGTATTGATCTGTTTAGTAATTGGTATGGCTTTATGTATTGAGCGTATCGTATACTTAAACTTAGCATCAATCAACACAAACAAATTCTTAGAAGATGTTGAAGCTGCCTTATCTCAAGGTGGAGTTGCTCAAGCTAAAGAATTGTGTAGAAACACAAGAGGACCTATCGCGTCTATCTTCTACCAAGGTTTAGATAGAGCTGACGAAGGAATCGAAATGGTTGAAAAATCAGTAGTTTCTTACGGTGGTGTTCAGATGGGACAATTAGAAAAAGGAGTTTCTTGGATTTCTTTATTCATCGCTTTGGCACCAATGTTAGGGTTCATGGGTACGGTAATCGGTATGATCTTCGCCTTCGATAAAATCGTTGAGGATGGTCAGGTATCTCCAACTACAGTAGCAGCAGGTATTAAAGTAGCCTTATTGACTACAGTATTCGGTTTGATCGCAGCGATCTTCTTACAAATTTTCTACAACTACATCGTATCTAAAATTGACGGTTTAGTGAATGAAATGGAAAATGCATCTATCTCTTTAGTAGACATGATGTTGAAGTACAAAATTACTTCTAAGTAAGAGAGCACGAGTTACGAACTATTAAATCCATCTTATAATGGAAAATAAAACAACGAACATCATAGGGATGGCTATTAAATTAGCGATTATCGTCCCTATATTAATCTTAGGACTATCGGTTATGTTCTCAGGCGTTCACGTTGAGAACAGTGCACCAGAGGTAGTCGAAGAGTTTAGAGAAGGAGGTTTATTAACGTCTACAACTATGTTTAGCTTCGTTGCTATCGGGTTATGTGCGTTTTTAGTATTGGCTTTCTTCGTAGTATTATTGGTTACACAACCTAAAAAGGCAATCAAGTCTATCTTAGGAATCATTTTAGTAGGTGTCCTTTACGTTATCCTTAACGCAATTGGAACTGCAGACACAAATGAATCTTTAAGATTAGCTGAAGATGTACAAGTTGAACAAAATGTTATCGACTCTTCTACAGCAGGTATTTGGACAGCAGCAATTACTTTAATTGTTGGTATTGCAGCTATCTTATTAGGACCAGTTATCAATTTAGTAAGAAAAAATTAAGAATATGTCTAAGCGAGAAATACCGGAAATAAATGCTGGATCGATGGCAGATATCGCGTTCTTGCTTTTGATTTTCTTCTTGGTTACCACTACAATGGACAAAGACGCGGGATACTTAAGACAGATCCCAAAGAAGTTGGACATTGAAATGGAAAAACCACCCAAAGTTGAAGAGAAAAACATCTACGAGATTAAGATTAACGACAGACAGGAAATGTTTGTACGTGATTCTATCTTACCTGTAGAGGAAATCGACAACTTGCACCGTCGTATTAAGCACTTCTTCCTTGCGAACAGAGGAAAAGGAGCTGGTGAGCGTAAATTAAACTACCCTTACTATGCGAACATTACTAAAGCGGTTATTGACGGTGGTTTAGCACAGGTGAATGCAGAGATAGAGCGTATTGAAGCAGAAATGGAAAGAGATCCATCAGATTACTGGGGTCAGTACTATGAACTTCAAATGAACAAACTTTCTGAGTGGGAGAAAAAACAAAGAGCTTTTGATCTTTACAGTGAAAGTGGAGCGACTATCATGCCTGAGATAGCAAGAGAAGCACACATTAGAATTGTTCCTCAAATTGGAACGGATTACAGTGCATTTATTGCGATTCAATCAGAAATTCAACGTGCGATTACAGAGATGAGAGATGAAGAAAGTATGAAGCTTTTCAACATCAAATTCTCTACAATGGAGAAATTCTACGAGCAGAACAAGAATGAAGACATGCCAACTATTCTTCCTTTATATAAAGAAAGAATTGAATTGTTGAAAATTCTTTTCCCAGAGAAAATCATTGAAGTTGCACCAAAAAATTAAACGATATGTCAAAGTTTAAAAAGAACGAAGGTAAGTCAGCACCAGCAATTAATACTTCATCATTACCTGATATCGTATTTATGTTGTTGTTCTTCTTCATGGTAGCAACAACTACTAAGGATATCGATCCGATGGTACGTATTAACAATGCTACTGGAGTTGGACTTACTGATTTAACACCCTACAAACAAAGAAGTGAAGTTGACTTCGTTTACTTAGGTAAACCAATCGTTGGAGACGCTTCTAAATTTGACAAAGGTGTTGCCGTTCAGTACGATGGTATTTTAGGGAATATTGATAAGATTGACGAATGGAAATCTGACAAATACTCTCAAAAACCAAAAGGTTTTGCTACTCCTAAAGAAAAAGTAGTAACGTGTTTTAAAGTGGATGAGCAAGTACCTGTTGGTATCTTATTCGATGCTAAAAAGGAATTGCAAAATGCAGACTTTAACACGATTGCTTATCACGCAGCAGAAAGAGGAAACAACAACGGTTATTCAATAGATAACAACTAGTTGTACTCCCAGATATAATTAGAAAAGAGGTAGCCATTAGGTTGCCTCTTTTTTTTTATTGATCAAATGAAAATAGCATGATGAAATACTACTATTCAGCTATTGACTCCTTGTGTGTCAACAAAGACTAATCTGTTCGAAATTTTAGATCACCCAACTAAAAGCAAAATTTATCTATATAAAATGAGATCTTTAATTATACACTTGACTTCATGTATTGGAATAGCGCTTATAGGTATCGCGTACGAATTGGAAAAGGTTAAAATCGCTGTTACATAAATTAGGAGGCATCATTAACCATCCAGCGATTTACTATACACACGCCTTTCTAAATTACACTTCTAGAATTAAGCCTTAAGAGAAAGTTCCGTTCTTTTTAGAAACAGTAAAACGAGTAAAGCTCCCAATCCTACACTCGTTACTATCCAATTATGATCTTCCATAAAACTGGGATAATCCTCTGTATATAACCAGTACAAATTTAGAACATTGTTTAGCGCATGTAAAGCTGCCCCGAGGTATATTGAGCCAGAAAACTCATATATCAACGCTAAAGCCACCCCAAAAGACAAAAGGGGGAGAATCTGAACATAATTAAAATGAAGTACTGCAAAAAATGATGCGCTCACCACAATTGCTAGCCATTTATTACCTGAATTTACCGCTAGATGATCATAGACGAAACCTCTAAAGAAAAATTCTTCAGCGAACCCTGTAATTATACCGATAACAATAAGCGTACTTATAAACACAGAAGTTTCTTGACCACTTACTAAATTTTCAATCAAACTATCAGATTGGGACTTCACTTGCATGGCTCCCTCTAACATGTTTAACTTCTCTAATACCCAAGTATTAATCTCCGTTAAAAAAGGTAGGAGCAATACCATCACCCCGAAGAGTACGACACCCCATAGTGCATTACCCGTTTGGAAATTGCTTTTAGAACGTTGAAATTGTCGATAAATTAAACCTGGAATTAAGAACATTCCAACTTGAAAAGGAACTTGATTCACTATCATAAAAAGGATAGGTTGTTCTTTCGACATGGACAAAGGATACTCTATCAAGTTCACATCAGTAAAGGAACTATATAAACTAACCGCGATAGAACCCAACACTACACTTGCCACTAAACCAATACAAATCAATATTAGCACTTGTAGAAACGGGTTTCGCTCTTCTATTTTATTTATGAAATCGAATTTTGACATTTAGAACAACACTTCTTTTCGTTGAGCATCCAGCTTTAAAAGGATAAATATCATTACAGTGAAAGATATCATAGAACTTCCCCCGTAACTGAAGAAGGGTAAAGGTATTCCAATCACTGGGGCTACCCCTAAGTTCATACCAATATTGATTGCAAAGTGATAAAAAATAATCATAGCGACTGAATACGCGTAGACCCTCGAATAAGTACTCCGTTGTCGTTCCGCTATTGTCACTATTTTAATCAATAAAAGGGTAAACAACACTACCACGATAAAAGAACCCACAAACCCCCATTCCTCGGCAAAAACACAGAAGATAAAATCCGTTTCACTTTCTGGAACGTGTCCCGATTCTGGACTTGCTAAATGGGCATTTCTATAACCGTTCCCTAACAAACCACCTGAACCAACAGCTGCCATACCTCGGTTACGGTTATAATCTTTACCATCTTTCTCCTCTTCTGAATTGATTTTCCCCAACACCAAGTCAATACGTGTTCTTTGGTGAGACTGGAATACTTTCAAGTAACCTATTGCAATTAATCCATTCAAGGTAGAAAAACTTATATAGCCAATAATAATGATTAATGACAGTCTTTTCTTATTCCTTGTAGTAGCTAACCTATTGACCAAGAGCAAAGCAATCAATGCACCCACAAATAAAACGATCAATACATAGGCCCAACCCGGTATATTCAAAACAAAAGAACCCAGCGTAAAGGATTGATCAGAATCCGCGAAAATAAGTGCTATAACACTAAAGAAAACCACCACGAATAACACAGGAATAAAGTGAACACCCACCCATGTATGCTTTAGCCTTAATCCTAAAATATTGTTGGTCAGTAAAAGCACATAGGGATCAAAGGTTATTCCCTCTCTATACATAACGAATAAAAAGGCCGTAAAAACAAGGAAAGTTCCCGTATCATTTTGTGCCAAAATCAAGGCCATGGTTACTAATAATACAGCGATAATACTTGTCACCGTTTTAATATTAATCACCTTGGATTTGATTCCCGAAATCTGGTAAGACAGCATCATGGCCATTCCTAATTTCGCAAACTCCGAAGGCTGAATACCAAAAGAACCGAACCCTAACCAAGAGCGCGCTCCATTAATGGGAGTTGTGAACAATACAGCGACCAACAAGGTTACCGTAAATAAGTATATGGGAATGGTCAATTTCCGAATGTATCGCGCATCAATTAAACTGATTACAAAACCCGCAAAACAGGCAAACCCAAACCACATAATCTGTTTACCATACAAGGTCTTCAAATTCAATAAAAAGGGTCTGTCCTCATTATAGGCAGCAGAATACAAGTTTATAATCCCCATAATGATTATGGCAATCACTATAAAAATTAAAGACCAATCTAGGTTTCTGGCGTATGTATTCTTTCTATCCATTTACTCCAACAAATTAGCCTCTAAAATGCGTGCTTCTTTTCTCTCATTCGTGATTTCACCACGTAAATATTTCTCTACCATCAAACTGGCAATAGGCGCTGCCCACGTACCTCCAAAACCTGCGTTTTCTACAAAAACAGCAATAGCAATTTTAGGATTATCTATAGGTGCAAAAGCAATGAAAACAGAGTGGTCTTTACCGTGTGGGTTTTGAGCTGTCCCGGTTTTACCGGCCAATGGAATTCCATCAATAAATGCACTTCTTGCAGTACCTCCTGCTTCCTCCACTACTCTACGCATTCCTTCGATTACCGGTGCAAAGTGCTGATGCTCCACCATGGTATTGTGTTTGACCAAGTACTCTTCTTTTGGTCCGTCTTTACCAATAGATTTCACAAAATGCGGCGTATAGTAATAACCTCTATTTGCAATAATAGCCGCTAAATTTGCCATTTGTAAGGGTGTAACTTTCACCTCTCCTTGACCAATACTGTTTGAACGTATTGTACTAAATGCCCATCGATATTCTCCGTACCAACGGTTATAAAAGGCTCTATTGGGAATAACACCACTTCGAATACCATAAATATCTGTTCCAAGTTTAATTCCTAAACCAAAACTATTCATGTATTTTTCCCAAAGATCAAGTCCTTGCGCTGCATCCTTAAAAATACTTTTGTCTTTTCCTTGTTGAATAATGCGTTTAACCTCGTAATAGAAATACGGATTACAACTCATCTTTACCGCATCTTGTATATTTTGTGCATTTGGGTGGTTGTGACAACCCACCATTGCTTTATTACAGGGAAACCCGGTATTTTCCGTAATTACTCCTTCTTGCAAACCAACTAGAGCCTGAACCAATTTAAAAATAGAACCTGGAGGGTATTCGGCCTGCAACGGTCGTGCAAACAAAGGCTTTAAACTATCGTTCACAAGTTTTCTATAGTTCTCCTTAATTTTACGAGACCCCACCATCATATTAGGGTCGTAACTCGGAGCAGAAACCAAACTTAAAATTTCTCCAGAAGATGGTTCAATCGCAACTATACATCCCTTTTTATTGGTCATTAGCTTTTCTCCGTAAGCTTGTAAGTCTATATCTAAACCAAGGGTAAGTGGCGGACCTTGTTCTGCGGCCGTATCCAGCGCACCTCCTGCATAGGTTTCAACGATACCTCCTCTCGCTGATCTAATAATATAGTGCACTC
>NZ_JBVCPV010000078.1:0-12319 GCF_057456495.1 Lishizhenia sp.
ACTCTGCCTCTGTATAGTTGATTTTCCACAATTGCGCATAGGCAATAAAGAAACGTTGACTTGGAGTAAATCCTTTAATTTCCTCTCCGCTCTTAAATTCTTCTGTACGCGTGTAGGCGTGGTAAGCCATAGTAATTCCACCTAAATCGGCAATATTTTCACCCATAGTTAAATCAGGGTTAACACAGTGTCCTTCTAAAGCACAGAATTGCTCAAATGTATTTCCTAACTTCTTTGTTCGTTGTTCAAAAGCAGTTCTATCTTCAGCAGACCACCAGTTTGTGAATGAACCATCAGCAGCAAATTTAGATCCCATGTCGTCAAAACCATGTGTAAATTCGTGACCGATTACCATCCCAATTGTACCGTAGTTTACAGCATCTTCAGCTTCCATATCAAAGAATGGAGGTTGCATTATTCCTGCTGGGAAGGCAATTTCATTTAAAAGTGGGTGGTAGTATGCATTCACCATGTGTGCAGGCATTCCCCATTCCTTTTTATCAACAGGCTTTCCTAATTTCTCCATGTTTTCTTTAATTGAAAAAGCAGTACAAGCATCAATATTTGCGATGTAATCGTCTTTGCTCAATTTAAGCGATGAAAAATCTTTCCATTCTTCAGGGAAACCAAGTTTTCTTCCGATAGAAGAAAGTTTTAATTGTGCTTGTTCTTTCGTTTCAGCACTCATCCAATCTAAATTATTGATACGCTCTTCAAAAACAATCAATAAATTATCTACCATCTTGTTAACTCTGTTTTTAGCATCTTCACTAAAGTGTCTTTCTACGAATGCTTTCCCTAGTGCTTCACCAATTGCAATGTTAGTAATCTCATCAATGGCTCTTTCCTCAATAGGTTTCATTTCTTTAGACCCTTTGATTACTTTTCCGTAGAAGTTAAAAGAGGCATCAACAAAATCTTGACTTAAATGAGGCGCGTAATGATTCAAAATACACCACGTCATGTAGTTTTTAATATGTGTGAAATCACCACTTTTAAGTTGACTTCCTAAAATTTCAATATATTCTGGTTGCCCTACTACGATTTCAGAATTCAAATCTTTAAATCCTCTTTCGTGCAAGTAAACTCTAAAGTCAAAATCTTGGAACCACATAGCAACTTCTGGAAAATCTACAGGGTTGTAAGTTCTTTCTGGAATTCTCAATTCTTTTGGTTCCATCATTGGTCTAGCCATTTCTCTTTCCCAACCAATAATACTTCCAGCAAGCTCTTCTTTGTTTGGCAATGCTGCTACATCCCCCAAAATGGTGATGTACTCTTTGTAAGATGTTAAAATCTCTTCCTTGTCTTTATCTAGGTAGTAGTTACGATTTGGCAATCCTAAACCTCCTTGAGAAAGATAAACAGTGTGTTTGTCTACGTTTTTTAAATCTTGTCCAACACCAAAGCTAAAGAAAGCTGAAATACCTTTGTTGTGCAATTTGGCAATCATAGCAGGTAATTCATCCTTCGTGCGCATTTCTCTTACCTCAAAAAGTAAGTGATCTATAGGACCCATAGAGTTTTTATTTCTTTGGTCCATATTTATGTAAGAAGAATAATAAGCTCCTAATAACTGCTGTATATCGCCTTCAGGTGCATTGGCCTTTACGGCGTCATTTAATATGGCTTTTAATTTCGTCTTGTTTTCCTTGTCTAACTCGTTAAAACTTCCCCATCTAGATTCGCTCGCTGGTACTGGATTGTTCTTAACCCAAGTTCCATTGGCGTAGGTAAAAAAGTCTTCCGAAGCTTTTACAGATTTATCCATGTAAGACAAGTTGATGGTTTTTTGTCCATCAGCTGAGCGTAAGCCCTCTTTGTCCTTACCTGTAAAAATCCCACAACTTGTTGCAACAAGTGCGGTCATCGATAAAATTGAGATTTGCTTTATCATTGAATTTTCGTTTATAGTGCTTGTTTATTATAAGCTCGGAAAGATAAGGAAAAGCATTGATTTATTAAAGTTTCAGCCGTTCATCTTGGGGGACGTTTAATGAAGAGCACGGGTAGGTGTGGGGAGTGGGCTGGACATTTCTGGCTATACGCTTTAGTTACCAAGTGCTACACTAAGCTACAAGTCGCAAAGCAAGCACTTCCGACGGTCGTGCATGATTTGCGTTGTACCTAAGTATTGCCCATGGCAAGCTGCCGCTGCTATCCAGGCCAGTTAGCTTCTCAGCATGGCAACATGGGGAATATCATCTTCTAAATACACATCACTCACTTTTACAAAACCATGTTTGTTATAATAGCCTTGCAGGTGTTCTTGAGCAGAAATTTTAACGGGAACCTCTCCATATTCTTGAGCAATAAAAGCCAAAGATGCATGCATGAGTTCATGTCCCATATCTTTTGCTCTATGCCCTTCATCAATAGCTACTCTTCCTATACTCACTTCAGGATAACTTACACCGGGAGCTAAAATTCGTGCAGTTCCAATTAAGGTATCATCATCCGAATACATCAGTACATGATGGGCAGCCAAATCCTTACCGTCTAACTCTGGGTAAGGACAATTTTGTTCCACCACAAAAATATTAATGCGCAGGGCAATCAAATCGTGCAGAAGTAGGGGAGAGAGTTCATCCCATTTTTTAATCTCTATTTTCATAAGGACATAAAAAAACCGTTACCTCGAAAGATAACGGTTTTCACTAAAAAAATGAATTTCCTAGTAGTATATTAATCTTCTCACTTTCGCGATGTATTTCGCTAAACGAATAACTTGTTTTGTGTATCCGTATTCGTTATCGTACCAAGTGTACAATACTACGTTTTTACCATCATTAGATGTAATAGTAGCAGGAGAATCGAATACTGAACAACAAGTGTTACCAATAATATCGTTAGATACCAATTCTTCGTCTACAGAGTAGTAAATTTGGTTTACTAAGTCACCGTTCAATGCTGCGTGCTTAACTTTCTCGTTAATTTCTTCTGTAGTTGTTGCCTTAGACAAGTTCAAAGATAAGATAGCTAAAGATCCGTTTGGAGTTGGTACACGTACCGCGTTAGCTGTTAATTTATCTTGTAAAGAAGGAATAACTTTAGTTACCGCTTTACCAGCACCAGTAGAAGTAATTACCATGTTGATGGCAGCAGATCTACCTCTTCTTGGCTTCTTGTGCATGTTATCCAATAAGTTCTGGTCGTTCGTGTAAGCGTGAACTGTTTCGATGTGACCTTTTTCGATTCCAAACTCGTCAGAAACTACTTTTAATACTGGAGAAATTGCGTTAGTTGTACAAGATGCAGCAGAGTAAACATTCTCTGAATCTAAGTCTAACTCGTGGTGGTTAATTCCGTAAACGATGTTTGGAATTTCTTTACCTGGAGCAGTTAACAACACTTTAGAAATACCTTTCGCTTCTAAGTGTCTAGATAATGCAGCTCTGTCTGTAAATACACCTGTATTATCAATCAATAAAGCATTGTCAATTCCGAAAGCTGTGTAATCTACATCTTCTGGAGAGTTTGCTTCAATCATCTGAACGATTTGTCCGTTGATGCTGATTGTTTTGTCTTCTGTGTTTTCAATTACAGTACCGTCGAATGCACCGTGAACAGAATCGTTTCTCAATAAAGCCGCACGCTTAGTAATGTTTGCAGGACTTGCGTTACGAGTAACGATTGCTCTTAATCTCAACTGCTGACCTTTACCAGCTTGTTTGATTAATTCACGAGCAGCCAAACGACCAATTCTACCAAAACCGTATAATACTACGTCTCTTGGTTCAATTTTACCGTTGTTTTCACCGATGAAATCCGCTAACTTGTTTTTCAAGAAATCTGCTTTAGACGCGAAGTTGTCTTTTTCAGTTAACCACTCGCTCGCCAATTTCCCGATATCCAATTTTGATGGATTCAAGTTTAAGCTTAATAACTCTTCAGCCAACTCAGAAGTTGTGAACACATCAATCGGCTTGTTCACTACCGTATCTGCGTAACGGTGAAGGTTTAGAATTTCTGCAATCGTTGTATTGATAAGGTGGTTTCTGAACAACACTAGTTCAATACCTTGGTCGTACAACAATTGACCAGTTTTACTTTGTAATTTTACTGCAGCACGCTCTTTTCTTACGTGCTCGTTTAATTCATTTTCGTAGCCGATAGCAGCTTCCATCATGATAAAAAATTATAGTGTATATAAAAAAATAGGCCGCCCACAAGGCAGCCTAAAATGTTATCCTAAGTATGCTTTCAATAATTTGTTACGCGAAGTATGTCTCAACCTGCGAATAGCTTTCTCCTTAATTTGTCTCACACGCTCTCTTGTTAAATTGAACTTCGATCCAATTTCTTCAAGTGTTAATCCGTGGTTCATACCAATTCCGAAGAACAAACGAATGATCTCTCTTTCCTTGTCTGTTAACGTAGAAAGTGAACGCTCGATTTCTCTTTGTAAAGATTCAGCCATTAATTCAGAATCCGCTTTTGGAGAATCAGAGTTTGCCATCACATCCATCAAAGTACCTCCATCTTCAGAAGAAGAAAGTGGTGCATCCATAGATACGTGTCTACCTGATACATTCAATGATTCTTTAACTTTATCTTCAGGAACTTCCAACGCTTCTGCTAATTCTTCAGCTGAAGGTGGACGTTCATATTCTTGCTCTAAACGAGAGAATGCCTTGTTAATCTTGTTTAACGAACCAACTTGGTTCAAAGGAAGACGAACAATTCTTGCTTGTTCTGCCAAAGCCTGTAGAATAGATTGACGAATCCACCATACGGCATAAGAGATAAATTTGAAACCTCTTGTTTCATCAAACTTTTGCGCAGCTTTAATTAATCCTAAGTTTCCTTCGTTAATTAAATCTGGTAAAGTTAATCCTTGATTTTGGTATTGCTTGGCTACAGAAACAACGAAACGTAAGTTTGCTCTAGTTAATTTCTCTAAAGCGGTTTGATCTCCTGCTTTAATTCTTCTCGCTAATTCTACCTCCTCTTCAGCAGTGATAAGCTCTTCTTTACCTATGTCTTGAAGGTACTTATCAAGTGATTGACTCTCACGGTTAGTGATCGACTTTGTTATCTTAAGTTGTCTCATGTATATTTATCCTCCTAGTCTGTTAAACACTTGTAAAAGTGGGTGCAAAGATACACCCTTCTTTTTGATTAAAAAAATTTTTTAATGACAAAAGATTGAATTTCAATTATCACAAAAAGCATGCCTTAACTCTCTGGTAATGGGCTATAAACCAAAACCAACGTAGTCTTTTTTACCGCTAGGTGTAACAACTTCTAAGAGTACTCCTCCCTTTGCATTCTTTAAAGCTTGTGTTAACATCTCAGTATCTGTAACACGTTGATTATTAATCTTTGTGATAACCATTCCTTCTGTTAATCCTAAGGCTTTTAATTTTCCTGCACTCAGGGCATTGATCTTAACGCCGTTTTCTATGTTCAGTTCTTTCATCTCTTTTGAGCTCAATTCCCCGAACTGCGCACCTAGCGCGGTGTTCTTTTCTACTTCACTTTTTGAAATAAGTTTCGTTTCTCCTGCATCATTTCTTAATAACACCTCTTTGATGCTTTCGTTACCATCTGTATCTATGATAGTTAAGCTTACTTTATCCCCCGGTCTTCTTTTTCCAATTTCTTCTTGGAGTTCAGACGGACTGTTCACCGCTTTGCTTCCTACCTTCGTAATCACATCACCTTCTTTCAACTTCGCTTTATCAGCTCCGGACTTTTCTACGACCCCAGCAATGTAGACACCGTTAAGCGTAGCCAATGATTTTTCATCTTTCAATTCTTGGGTGATATCTGCAATTTGCACTCCTAAATAAGCACGTTGTACAATACCGTAATCAATGATGTCTTTCATCACTTTCTTTACCAAGTTGGCAGGTACGGCAAAAGCATACCCCGCATACGATCCTGTTTGAGAAGCAATGGCCGTATTCACACCCACGAGTTCTCCTTTTGTGTTGACCAAAGCTCCACCTGAGTTACCAGGGTTTACGGCTGCATCAGTTTGTATGAAGGATTCTATCGGCGCTTTACTTTTACCTTCTCGGGCAATAATGTTAATGTTACGTCCTTTAGCCGAAACAATACCGGCGGTAACTGTTGATGTTAGGTTAAAAGGGTTACCAACGGCCAATACCCATTCTCCCACCTTCACGTCATCGGAATTTCCGAAGGTCATTGGTTTTAAGTTATCGGCATCAATTTTAATAACTGCCAAATCTGTTGAAGGGTCTGTTCCAACTATAGTGGCCGTATAAGTTCTGTCGTCGTTTAAGGTAACTTCAATTTCTGTTGCATCATCGATTACGTGATTATTGGTAATAATGTAACCATCTTCTGACATGATTACACCTGAACCAGAACCTTGTCCGTGCTGTTCATATTCTCGTTGCCCAGTTCCTGGTCCATTAAAGAACTCATAGAAAGGATCTCGAACCACTCTAGTTTTTGTAACCAAAGTTTTAACGTGAACCACGGAGTGCAAACTTTTGTCAGACGCAGCGGTGAAGTTTTCCGTTATGCTTGGATTGAACTCAGGTAAATTTACCGCATGAACGGGAAGGTTAGTTTCAGGTTGAATATTGTTTGTTTTAGGTGTTGTATCGTTCATCAATAAAAATGCTCCAAGTGGTAGCATTCCTCCGATTACACCTATCCCTAGATTTTTTATTGTTCTATTCATTTTCTTTTAATTTGAAATTTAGCTCTACTAATTTAACGTGTGAACTTTCCTTTAGTGCTCTGGGCTGTGTTAAAGATTGTTAAGGGTGTTTTAATCGTTTTTTTGGATACTTTTTACGAATTCTTTTGTGCTTGATTGTGTGTGTTTTAAGAAATTCTATTTTTGTAGTATAAATGGAAAAAAAGTACATACAATTTCTTACTGTATTCCTAATTGGAAGCGGTGTTGGAGCTTTGGTAATTTATTTTGCAATGAAAGCTTCTGGCCCTGAGGAAGAAACTCAACAATTGGTGAAAACCGTATATCAACCTAAAGTGATAAGGGATACGGTTTACCTTACCAAGAAAGAAGAACATACAGTTCAGAAGCAACAAGATGAGGATGTAGAAGAAAATGCAGATCAAAAAGATACCTTAGATCTTGTCATTGATTCGTTGGTTTTAACAGAAGACACGAACAATGTTTCAGATGATTTGATTGTGAGTGAGCGTATGAATTCTTCTATAAAAGTAAAGTTGAGAAAATATCAAGAAACCGATTCGGTAGACGTTGAAGAAATCTTTAATGTTAAATCTGAACATTACAACAGTGAAATAACGGTTCAGTTCTGGACCAGTCCTTTACAACTTACCGGATACGAATTATCAAGAAATACTCTTAAACTATTTGGTTTTGACCCCAGACAAGCAGTACTTTTGCAAGCGAAAGAAGGAGATCGTATGCAATTAGTAATTGATACGATGAGCTTCGAGTTAAGAAAGACAGACAAGTTTATCTCGCTGGAGTTATGAAGAAATTCAATTTTTACAAATACCAAGGAACTGGAAACGATTTTGTGATGCTAGACAATACCCATGGAGGTTTTGATGCACTTACAAATGAACAAATTCAAAAAATATCTCACCGTAAATTCGGGATAGGGTGTGACGGAGTAATTCTAGTTATGCCGCATGATAAATATGACTTTGAAATGCGTTATTATAATGCCGACGGATCGAGAAGTTTTTGTGGAAATGGAGCAAGAGCAGCGGTGCGATTTGCAGAATTCTTAGGATTAGCCAAAGAGGAATGTTCTTTCCTTGCCATAGATGGTGTGCATACAGCAAAAATATTTCCAAATGAAATTGCCTTGGCTATGTCGCCAGTAAATGAGGTAAACGAGACAGAGGGAAATTATGTTTGTGATACGGGTAGTCCTCACTACATTAAGTTTACAGAAGACGCGATAAATAGTGTTGATATTGTTGCTTACGGAAAAGAGGTACGTTATAATGATACCTACAAGCAGGATGGTATTAACGTAAATGTTGCCAATACCTCTACTTTAGAAATGTTGACCTACGAGCGTGGTGTAGAAGACGAAACGCTTTCTTGTGGAACGGGAGCTACAGCAGTGGCTTTGGCATATGCTAAGAAGTTTGATATTGAAGGTCCTGTTGCACTCAACCTAAAGGTAAAAGGTGGTCTTTTACAAGTTGCTTTCGATAGAAAAGGTGAGGAGTATACCAATATTCAATTGATAGGACCGGCCGTAGAGGTTTTCCGTGGAGAATATGAATTATAGTTTCCGCCCCCAACACATAGAAGTTTTAGATAGAGGTAATCCACTCAAAAAAGGGACTTATCTATGGATTTTTCATGCAGATAAAATTCCTCCTCATATCGGTATTTCTACAGAAAATAATTTCTTTAGTATCAAGTCTAGAGGAAGAGATTTTGGTATAGCTGTAGAGTATGTATTTGCATTGATAGATAGAAAAAATGTGAGTTCACTCTTCGTTCAGTTAAACGATGTTGATTTAAAGACGGTGGAAAGTGTGTTCGAGAAGTACAGCTCAATTCCAGAAGGAAGTTCTTGCTTAGAGCCTATAAATAAGATAATTGATCCCAATAATAATTTTTCATCTGTTGGAGAATTACTAAATTCATTGACAGAAAAAAATGAGCTCTTAAAAGTTTTCGGTATTCATTTACCAGACGATTATGAAGGTATTCCCGCTTATGGGAGACGTGAGATAGAGGAGCGTATTAAATTTTTACGCAATGTTAAAGGGAGATAAGATTTACCTCAGAAGAGTAGAAACCTACGATGCTACCACCATCCTATTTTGGGAAAATAACACGCATAATTGGCGAGTTTCTAATACAGAAATTCCGTTTTCATTACATGAAATAGAGGCGTTTATTGATAATGCACAAGCATACAGAAGTACAGGACAGCTTCGTTTAATGATCGTCGATAATGCAAGTAATAAATCGGTAGGATGTTTAGATTTTTTTGAAATGAACTTTAAAGAGCTCCGTGCAGGTGTTGGAATATTGATCAATGATACTGCAGATAGGGGGAAAGGCTTTGCTAAAGAGAGTTTAGGTCTAGCCGAGGATTATGTCAAAAAGGTTTTTAATTTTAGACAGCTTTTCTGCAATATTCAAGCAGATAATACCGAAAGTATAGCCCTTTTTGAAAAACTAGGTTATCAAAAACAAGGAATAAAAAAAGACTGGTATAAAGTGGATGGAGCTTACATCGATGAATACTTTTACCAAAAGAGATTTGAGTTAAATGAAGAATAAAAAGACTTGGCTTATAGTTCTAGTAGTAATAGGACTTGGTGCTTTTTTATTAAGAGGAAAAATCGCGCTTTTCTTCGCTAGTGAACGTCATACCATCAATCAAGAAACCCTTACTTTTTATATAGATGCTCCCATGAAATTGGAGAGTTTAGCAGATTCTTTATTTGATAAAGGCTGTTTAAAACGCAAGGGAGATTTAATTCTAGTGGGAGAATATAAAGGTTTGGACGAGGATAACATCGCATTGGGGAAATATGAAATTAAACCGGGGGTGAACTTAAAAACTTTGTTGAATGGATTTACACTTAATAGTAATGGAAACGGTAACGGTGAGTTAGAGGTAGATGTTACTTTTAACAACTGTTTGGATGTATACGAAGTGGCTGGAAAAGTGGCGCAATCCTGTATGGTAGACAGTGCAGAATTGATAGATTATCTTCTATCTTCTGAAACTTTGAACCATTATGGATTTACAGAAGCTACAGTAGGAACATTATTTCTTCCCAATACTTACAGAATGTTCTGGGATGTTACTCCAGAGAGCTTTGTTGAGCGCATGGCCAAGGAGTACAAACGTTTTTGGAACCCACACAGAGTTGCACGCGTAAAACAAATAGGGCTCGAAACACAGTCAGAAGTAGTAACGATTGCCAGTATAGTCTACGCCGAACAAAATCGAAAACCAGAAGAGTGGCCACGTATAGCAGGTTTGTATTTGAACCGAGTGAATAGAGGAATGTTGCTTCAAAGCGATCCAACGTTGTTGTTTTGTAAACCTCCTGGTCAACGCAAGCAAAGAAGAGTTTATAACAGAGATAAAAAGGTAGATTGTCCATACAACACCTATATGTATCCGGGAGTACCTCCAGGACCAATTTTAATACCACCTTCAAAAGTTATTGAGGCAGTATTGAATGCTGAGAAACATAATTATATCTTTATGTGTGCAAAACCAGAATACAGTGGTTTGCACAATTTTTCAACCACGAATGCACAGCATAACCGTTATGCCAATGTGTACCGACGTTGGTTAGATCAACAAGGAATACGATAAGACGATGAAAGAGAACAGAAGAAGTTTTTTTAAGTGGAGTTTAGCTTTAGGGGCAATTGGATTAACTGCTCCTGCAAAAGCAATGAATAATTTAGGAAGTCTAGGTAAAGTAACTAGAAAACCAATTATCATTTCTACGTGGCAACACGGGATGGATGCCAATAAAAAAGCTTGGGAAGTTCTTGGAGCCAAAGGTTCAGCGCTTGACGCAGTTGAACAAGGTGCACGCGAGGTAGAATCTCAGGTAGAAAATAAATCTGTGGGTATAGGAGGTTTGCCAGATGAATTAGGTAAAGTAACCTTAGATGCCTGTATTATGGATCACAATCATAAATGTGGTTCTGTAGCCTTTTTACAAGATATTGAACATCCTATTTCGGTGGCTAGAAAAGTGATGGAAGATACACAACACGTAATGCTTGTTGGAGAAGGTGCCAAGAAGTTTGCATTGGAAAAAGGTTTTGAAAAGAAGAATTTACTTTCAAAAAGTAGTAAAGAAGACTATAAAAAATGGAAGGCATCTCAAGACCGTAAAAAACCAGAGGTTAATCATGAAAACCACGATACGATTGGTTTGTTGGCCATGGATGAAGCTGGAAATATTTCAGGTGCTTGTACTACTTCAGGTTGGGCGTATAAACTACATGGTAGAGTAGGAGATTCTCCGATTATTGGTGCCGGACTTTACGTAGATAATGAAGTAGGAGGTGCCGTTGCTACAGGATTGGGAGAGGCTGTGATTCGCGTTTCAGGATCACACCTGGTGGTAGAATTAATGCGTCAAGGAAAATCTCCGCAAGAGGCTTGTCAACTCGCCGTAGAACGCATCATTTCCAAACACGAAGATTTAACAGGATTACAAGTAGGTTTTTTAGCCTTAAATAAAAAGGGAGAAGTTGGAGCATATTCGGTATTCAATGGTTTCAATTACGGCTTAAAATCTAAGGATCAAGACGAGCTTATCGACGCACCTTTCAATAGAAAATGGTAAGGATATTCCTATTCTTGTTGTGTGTTTTTCCCTTGTGCACTAAAGCACAGGAGGAAGATACTCTAATATGGAAGTATTCAACTACAGACTCTTTTGCTTACGGTAGTATTCAATATCATCAATTTAAAAGCGTTGATGATTTTCGCCCCAATGCCTTAGAACATCAACCAACTGTTTTACAATCTAGTTACCATTATCAGGGAGGAAAGGCCATTCTTCAATGTGATAAAATTGCCACTTTTTGTGTGATTGATGTAAACGGAGTTACCGTATTGCGCACCAATAATTATTTCCATCCTTGGGAAGTAGATATTACTTCTTATTTGAAAAAAGGGGATAATCATATCCAAGCACGTTTTATGCCTGCGGTTGAAATGGGTTTGGAAAAGCATTATAATTATATACATCCTGCTCCGAACGATGAAGGAGAGGTTGAAATTGCTTCTCTCGTTAGAAAGCCACAACATATGTTCGGCTGGGATTTTGCTCCAAGAATGAATTTAATGGGTTTCATTACTCCCGTGGTAATCAAACGAAAGCAAGATCAATTTCAAAATCCTTATGTTAAGACAATTTCCTTGGATTCAAATTATGCTATAATTGAGAGGTCTATTGAAGTAATTAATGCTGAAATCAATGAAGTTCTATGGCAAATTAAGGATGAGCAAAGAACTTTAATTCCTCAAGCCGGAAGGTTGAGTTGGATAGATACATTGTATCACCCGAACTTATGGAAGGCTGGTGAGATTAATGAACTTTATAACGAATACTGGATACTTGCTGCGGATTCCTTCACTTTTTCTAAACATGTGAATTATGGCGTCCGTAAAGTAGAATTGGTTCAAACACCAGATAGTTTGGGAACCCCTTTTTACTTTAAATTGAATAATGAGTTTGTCTTTTGTAAAGGATCCAACCTTGTTCCTTTGGATATCTTTCCAACGAAGGTAACTACACAAAAGATAAAAGCTTTAGTTTTGGATGCCAAGGAAGCAAATATGAATATGCTTCGTGTTTGGGGAGGCGGAGATTACTTGCC
>NZ_JBVCPV010000079.1:0-12246 GCF_057456495.1 Lishizhenia sp.
TCATAAATCTTCTTGGGTACCACTTCCATGCTTTCTACCGAATATCAAATGAAGGGGTACACTTAACAAAGCCTTCTCAACGGGTCCACCATCCTTGTTACATTGTAGCGAAAAAAAACTACTGTGGTCTCAATGAAATACTTTCTACCGCTACTCATTCTTCTAATGAGCTGTTCAGAAAAAGTCAGTAATGACACTATTTTCCGGGCCTCTGTATCTCAATTGAGTTTAAAAGAAAAAACAGACCTAGAAGACATTCAACGAAAATCGGTGCAGAAATTGTCTGCTAAAGAAATGCTCCACAGGCAATACCAAATAAGTCTCAATTATTTATTGACAAGTTTGGAAAGTGTTCAAATAGAACCTTACACCACTCATAACTTTTTAAATAATCGCTCGGAAACCAACCCTCCTGTTATGACTACGCAACTTTTAAAATGGTATGAAGACAGTTTATTCCAGCTCACCGAAAACTACTATAGACAAAGTCATTTAATACAGGATACAACACACTTTTACTATTGGGTTATGTTTAAAAACAAAACTTAAACCCTAGATATTTATTTAAATCAAAATTTAGAACGTGTTGAGTTAAAAGAGGAAGCACAACGAATTACTCAAAGGGTTTCTAGTCTCCAATAGCTCCAAAAGTCTCACTGCGTTACATTTATCAAAAATGTAGTTAACACCGCATTCAACGCTTATAACATTACAGTATATTCTGTATATATTTGTGTGAAACAATAATGATAAAGTGAAGCAAAAAACCATTAAAACCATATTCTTTTTGATTTTATTGGCACCTTTCATGGTTTCATTTATCACCCTTCATTTACGTAAAAAGCAGATTAAAAAGGAAGTCAAGCACTTTTTAATGCAAACAGTAAACAAAGAAGATCTCTTCTACTTTAAATTTTCTCAACAAGAAATCAAAGAAGAACTTCGCTGGGAAAAAGTTCACGAATTTGAATACAAAGGTAAAATGTATGATATCGTTGAACAAAAGTCAGAAAAGGATTCTACCGCCTATTGGTGTTGGTTAGACAAGGAAGAAACAGCGCTAAATAACAAACTTCACCGTTTAACACATTTCAATTTCTTTGATGATGAACAAAAGAAAAATTGCGAAGGATCTCTCGTTTACCTTATCAAGAATCAACACTTCCCTCCTAACCAAAATTTTCAATTATACTGTGCGTTAATCTACAGAAAAGATAATTTCAAAAAGGTATTTAGATACTTAGAACCTAGTTATTCTCCTCAATCTCCTCCACCCGATTTATTGTAGCTTCCAGCCATAAGATAAACCCACCCTAAAGTGTGGATAAATACAATAAATAAAAACAATGAAACATATATTATTCATTCTTGTAATGTGCATTGTAGCTGTGCCTTTGTACGCGCAAACCATTACAATTAAAGATAAGGATACACAACTTCCTATTTCAAATGTTGTGATATCATTGGATGATCAAGTAAACACTTTAACATCCAATAACGAAGGTCAAGTTCTTTTACCTGAAGATGCAGAATTCTCTGAAATAATTTTTAGGAATAAAAACTACAAACCCTTAAAACTGAGTAACACTCAATTGGAGGAAATGGAGTACTTGGTGACAATGGAACATGCTTTTTTCACTTATGATGAAATCATCATTTCTGCCACAAAATCAGAGGAAGGAGAAACAGGCATAGCGCAAGCCGTAACCAGTATCTCTGAAGAACAAGTAGCGCTGGAAAATCCTCAAACGGCAGCTGACCTTTTAGGTAGCTCCGGAAAGGTTTATATTCAAAAGAGCCAACAAGGTGGAGGATCTCCAATGATAAGAGGTTTTGCAACAAATAGATTACTCTACTCAGTAGATGGTGTGAGAATGAATTCTGCCATATTTAGGGGTGGAAATATTCAAAATGTTATTTCTTTAGACCCTTTAGCAATAGAAAACACTGAGGTCCTATTTGGTCCAGGTTCAGTCTTATATGGTAGTGATGCCATAGGTGGAGTTATGAGTTTTAAAACCTTATCCCCCCAGTTTTCTTTAACAGAAGATCCCTTGGTTACAGGAAAGGCAGTAACAAGATACTCTTCAGCCAATCAAGAAAACACGGTTCATTTCGACGCGAATGTAGGATGGAAGAAATTTGCGTTGCTCACGAGTTTCACCACTTCTGATTACAAAGATTTACGCATGGGAAGTAATGGTCCAGACGATTACCTAATGCCTTATTTTGTTATTCGTCAGGATAGCATGGACGTAGTTCAAGAAAACGTAGATCCCAGGGTGCAACGCCCCTCTGCATACTCACAAATCAACTTGATGCAAAAACTGAGTTACCAAGCCAGTAAAAACATCTTGTTGGAGTACGGATTTCACTATTCGGAAACATCTTCTTACGGTCGTTACGACAGACATAATCGAATGAAGAACGGACTGCCGAGATATGCTGAATGGAACTATGGTCCTCAAAAATGGATGATGAACCAAATTAAAGTGACCAATACAAAGTCAACTAAAGTATACGATAGGTTCACGATTAATATTGCCCAACAACGTTTTGAGGAAAGTAGAATTTCGAGAAACTTTAACAAGGACGACAGAGAAATTCGTGCGGAAAAAGTAGATGCCTTATCGGGTAACTTTGATTTTGCAAAACGTTTGGGTAAGAAAAATAAATTCAATTATGGTGTGGAGTATGTTTACAACGACATCACTTCTACTGGAATAAATGAAAACATCGCTACTGGACTTTCACAAGCAGGAGCTTCGCGTTACCCTCAATCTGATTGGCAATCTGCGGCAATTTACTTGTCAAATGTGTACAGCATCAATAAAAAAATGTCTATACACGCTGGAGCTCGCTATAATCAGTACATGATTAACGCAAACTTTGACACAAGCTACTACCCTATCCCTTACACTTTTGCAAGCTTAAGCAACGGTGCACTCACTGGAAGTTTCGGATGGGTTTATATTCCGAATAACACAAGTAAGCTAAGCATTAACGCTTCTACAGGATTTAGATCTCCAAATATTGATGACATCGGAAAGGTCTTCGATTCTGAACCAGGAGCAGTAGTTGTTCCGAATAAAGATTTAGAAGCGGAGTATGCTTACAACATAGATTTAGACTATGCGAAAATTTTCAACGATGCTGTAAAGGTGGACGTTGCCGCTTACTACACCTATTTGAACAATGCACATGTACGCAGAGACTTCATCCTGGACGGTCAAGACAGTATTATGTACGATGGACAATTGAGTAAAGTCCAAGCCATTCAAAATGCTGCAAATGCACAAGTCTATGGACTACAGTTAGGTTTAGATGTGAAGTTTTTAAAACACTTTAATTGGTCTACCAACGTGAACTACCAATATGGTGAAGAAGAGTTAGACAATGGAAATGTAAGTAGAGCACGTCACGCAGCTCCTTTCTTTGGTAGATCTGCGCTTAACTTTAAGCAAGGAAAATTAATGTTCAACTTAAACGTATTCTACCAAGCAGAACGTAAGTTTGAAGACTTGCCTGTATCAGAACAAGGCAAAACAGAAATCTATGCGGCAGATGACAACGGTAATCCATATTCACCAAGTTACTACACCTTGAACTTTAAGGCCATGTATACCTTGAATGAAAACATTGCTATTTCTGCAGGTGTTGAAAACCTAACAGATATTAGATATAGATCTTACAGTTCTGGGTTATCTGGAGCCGGAAGAAATATGGTAATGTCGTTGCGTATTAAGTTTTAATACTCCTTAATAATTAGAATAAGGCGGAGTTTTTACTTCGCCTTTTTTACTACCTTTTGGTAAAGCGTTCTCAATCCAAAGGTGAGGAGAACTGCAATAAAGGCTGACGTTCCCATACCTCCCCCCAATCCTCGATTAACCTCTGGCATGTTGAGGAGTAGAGCTGTAGAAATCGCTCCTCCTAAGATAATTTCGTGTAGCTTAAAATTAGTAGCACTCATCCCAACAAATGATGCAGTAAAAACTATGGCCAACCATAAATTCTCTTCCTTTACTTCCATGAAATAAAAAAGAAGAGCCAAGCAGAATGAGGGTAAAGCTGATGCTAACACAACATTCATTTTCACCTTGTGCTGCAACACAAACGTGAGTGCTGCGCTTGACATTCCTATGAAGTAAAATAGTACCATCATCACAATAAGAAATATAGGGTTAAACAAATTGAAATAAAGGCTATTGACCCTAATTTACCACCAACTCCGTTAAATACATTACGGGCAAATATATAAACACAAGCACCAAGAACACTTGCAAGAATAAGTGTAAAATAATCCGTCGCTCGAATCATACTCGTCATACCTATAAAACTTCCACAGTAAGCCGCAATGTGAATATTATTGGTGTCTTTGGAAATTTTATATACAAGATAAGCGAGTATACCAACAGCACTTGAAGCTAAAACGGCAGATAAACCTAACTCCACCTGCAGTGCAAAAGTTATAAAACTCCCCGCAATCAAAGACACGCCCGCTATAAGGGTTGGTTTTAACTTGAGACCTATATCGTGAATATGATAATGTAAATAAGCCCAAATTAAAAGCAAAGTTGTGGCTACCATAACAGACAGAACACCCCACTCCCATTGCCCCTTCCATGCATAAGCGAGTAGAAAACTGGCTTGTACTATGATAAAGAGAAGTTTTACCCAAATATTAAATTTCTTTCCTTTCAGCATCTTGAATTACGGCATAAAAAAATCCTCCAGCATAAGCTAGAGGATAGAAATATTATCAGTCGGAATTATTTTGACTTCTTTTTCTTTTTGTCGTCAACCCACTTGTCGTTTTTCAACTCTCCAAGTACGACAACATCTTTAATACGGCTATAATCTTCGATAGCCATTAGCATTTCTTCTTTGGTATCTCTTCGAATTTTTATACCGTTGGCTTTTGAGCCTTCGTTTCTTACTTCAATGTAAAATCCATCTTTTAACCGCGCTGGTCTTGTAGGAGGTCTACCCATATCTAAAATTACTTTTTAATTCAAAATAGCAGTTTCAAACCGCATCCGCCGAAAGATATGAAAAATAATAAGTTTTTTAAAATAATTTCACGAAAAAGTAAAGTAAATGATAAATTTCTCAGTCCATTAAAGAATCAATGCTGAATTATTATTAGGTTTTACTTTAAAACCAAAGATTGCTCCAATAATCCCCCCTGCAATATGGGCAAATTGAGATACATTATCATTCTCGAAAGATCTCAATATCTCTCCTCCTACATAAAGGGCAAAAATCAAGATAAAAGTGATCGGAATTTCTTTTCCTTTTACATTGGTTAAAGACACAAGTGTAATCATCATAAAAGCGATTCCACTTGCTCCTATTAAATTATGGGAGAAGAAAATGATGTGGACTAAAGCTGTAATCACTGCCGATAAAACAATCATCAGTAACAACTTTTTGGATCCATATTTTTCTTCCAATATCGGACCTAACAACAGTATTAAACTTAAGTTCCCAATCAGGTGCGAAATGGAAGCATGTCCAACTGTATATCCCACCAAAGAAACATACCATTGCCAGTTGGTCCAATCAAAATACCCTCCCAGAATACAGATTCTAGGAGGAGTATTTGTAGTAAATATAAAATACACCACCGCACAGATGAGCGAGAACGCTAACGTAACGGGTGCATTAAATGTAATTTTCATTACGCTCTTTCAATGATAGTTGCGTACCCTTGCCCTACTCCAATACACATAGTAACCAAGGCGTAACGCTTGTTTGTTTTTTGTAATTCTAAAGCTGCCGTGTGCAAAATTCTCGCTCCAGTCATTCCAAGAGGGTGACCTAAAGCAATAGCTCCACCGTTAGGGTTAATTCTTGGATCATTATCCGCCAACCCTAATTCTCTTGTACACGCCAAAGCTTGTGCAGCGAATGCTTCGTTGATTTCAATTACATCCATATCATCCATGGTTAAACCAGCTCTATCCAATGCTTTTTGAGATGCAAACACAGGACCTATCCCCATGATTCTCGGCTCAACTCCTGCAACCGCAGAACTTACAATTTTAGCCAAAGGCTTTAAGTTATTACGCTCACATGCCTCACCGCTCATCACTAATAATGCAGCTGCACCATCGTTTAATCCAGAAGCATTACCAGCAGTAACAGATCCATTCTCTCTTCTGAAAGCTGGTCTTAACTTTGCTAAAGTTTCAACGGTAGTACCCGGACGCATAAACTCATCTTGAGCAAAAACGATAGGATCTTTTTTACGCTGAGGAATTTCTACATTTACAACCTCTTCAGCCAAACGTCCATTCTCCCATGCAGCCGCCGCTTTTTCTTGTGACCATGCTGAGAATTTATCTTGATCTTCACGAGAAATGTTGTACATGTCTACCAAGTTTTCAGCAGTCTGTCCCATTCCATCTGTACCGTAAAGTTCTTCCATTTTTGGATTGATAAATCTCCATCCAAAAGACGAGTCGTGCATTTGAGCATCTCTACCATAAGGTTTAGAAACTTTAGAGATAACCCAAGGTCCTCTTGTCATATTTTCTACACCTCCTGTAATATACACATCACCTGCTCCATCTTTAATCGCTCTTGCAGCATTCACTGTGGCAGCCATACCTGAGGCACACAATCTGTTTACAGTTTCACCTCCAGAAGTATGGGGTAAACCGGCCAATAAGCCAGACATACGTGCCACGTTTCTATTATCTTCTCCCGCTTGATTTGCACAACCGAAAATAACATCTTCTACTTCATCAACATTCAAAGAAGGGTTACGTTCAACCAAGGTTTTGATTACATGTGCAGCCATATCATCAGGGCGCACAGCACTTAAGGTTCCACCAAAATTACCTATGGCAGTTCTAATACCGTCTACTATATATACTTCTTTACTCATAATCAAATTTTGTAGGGCGAAGATAACAATAGTGATCAAAACCATTGTGAATAGATGTTGAAAAGTATATGACCAAAGGACAGAATATTCCTTTATTTTTATGGACGACAGCAAAATGTCGAAACTAAAAACAAACAAAATGAAACATGTAATTTCTATGCTAGCATTATTACTAGCCGTGCAATTTACACAAGCCCAAGAAGAAACCTCTTCAGAAGATCAACGCTACCAAGATTCCATTGCACAAATCAATGCAAATAACGCCACTTCTGCAAAAAGTAAGGAAGCTTATAACTTAGGAATTTCTCAATTTGAGAAAAAGGAATTTGCCGCAGCCTTGATGAGTTTTACTCAATCTGTAGAGGTTGATCCAAATTTTGAAGATGCACACTACAACAAAGGAATCACGGAAATTGAATTGAAAAAATTCGAACCTGCTATTCAGAGTTTTACAAAACAGATTGCTTTAAATCCGTCGGCAGCTAAAGCTTATGCTAAAAGGGCCTACGCCTACCAAAGTTCTAGTAAATATGGTGAAGCTGAAAAAGATTATGAAAAAGCAATTCGCCTTGACAACAAAAATGCAGAGTATCATTACAATTATGGGACACTTAAATTTTTACAACAAAATTACGAGAGTGCCATTGAAAGTTTTGATGCTGCTATTTCTATTGAACCGAGTATGGTTTACGCATACAATGATAAAGGAAGTTGTTACCGTATGATGGAGAACTATCCTATGGCCATCAAACAATACGATGAGGCTTTGAAGAAAAACCCAAACCTTCCTTTTGTACTGAACAACTTGGGTACAACCAAAAAGAAAATGAAAAATTATGAGGGTGCTATTGGAGATTTCAACCGAGCAATCTCTATTGATAAATCATTTCATTTAGCCTATTTGAATAGAGGAGTTACGTTAATGGCAAAAAACAGAATAGATGATGCTATTAACGACTTTAAAAAATGTATAGAAGTAGCTCCAGATTATTCTGCTGCTTATGCTAATCTAGCAGGTGCTCTCTTTAAAAAAGAAGAATACCAAGAAGCTTTAAAAATGGCCAACAAAGCCATAGAATTGGACCCTCAAAATGCATCGGCATACGTGAATAGAGGAATGATTAACGAGATGTTAAGAAATCAAGACAAAGCATGTGCCGATTGGCTTAAAGCCAAAGAGCTAGGTGCAGAAATGGGTGAAAGATATTATTCTGGAAATTGTGGATATTAGAAAATTAGAGATGAAGAAAAAAATACTAACAGGAGGAATCTTTTTGGCTGCTTTATTTATGCAAAATGTAGCAGCACAAGAAGTAGAATTTAAATCTTCCAACTTTAAAGATCAAAAAGACGAATTTAAATTAATCGAGGAAGGACTTGAAAACGCTGAGCCCTTATACGAAGCTGGATTTGAACTGGTTTTCAACGTTAAGGACCCTGAAATGAATTTCAAAAAAGCCCTAAATTATTACTTAAAGGCTCAAGAATTCAACCCGAACAGTGCTTTAAACAATTTCCACATCGGTATTTGTTATTACTATTCTTCGGAGCCTTATAAAGCGATTGATTACATCTTAAGGGCCAAGGAACTTAATGATGAATGCGACCCTTTCTTGTACTATTACGTTGGAGCTGTATATCAGTTAGAAGAAAAATTCAATGACGCCATTCAGGCATACAAGTACTTTGAAGCAGAATACAAAAAAGCAGATGACTTTTCAAAATTCGTAACGCAACGCAAAAGAGAGTGTGCCTATGCAAAAGAACGAAAAGCCAATCCAGAACGTGCTTGGGTAGACAACATGAGCAGTATCAATACAGCCTATGATGAGATAGCACCCTCTATTACCACAGATGGATCTCAAATCATCTATAGTTCGAACAAACCTAATGGACACGACCAAGACGAAGTAGGTGAATACGACATGGATATTTATTATACAGAGTTTGAAAATGGAGCTTGGAATTCACCTACCCCACTCCCTGGAAGTGTAAATACACCCAATGATGAAGTTGTAAACAACTTGTACTACGATGGAACAAAACTATTACTTCACAGAGAATTAGATGGGCAAACAGACATTTTTGAATCTTATTTAAATGGTGCCAATTGGATGAATGCTAATCAGCTTCCCGTTCAAATTAGTTCAGATAGGAACAATGAGAAATACGCTTCTTATAATTTCGATGGATACAAAATTTATTTTGGTAGAGAAGTTGCCTCGCGTTCTAATGGTTACGACATTATGTTTTCAGGATTGCGCAGTAGAATTAATGGAGATTATGGTGCAGCCTCTAATGTTAGTCAAGTAAACTCTAAATTCAACGATGGTCCTATATATTTAGCCATAGACGGAGAAACTATGTATATAGCATCACAAGGACATGGTTCTATCGGGGGATATGATATTTTCGTTTCTTATAAAAAACAAGGAACCTGGACAAAGCCTGAAAACATGGGCTACCCTATCAACACACCTTATGATGACTTCTTCTTTGCTAACACCGCTAATGGGAAATATGCTTATATAGCTTCAAATAGAGCTGGTGGAAAAGGAGGGTTTGATCTCTACAAGGTTACTTTCTGGGGAGCTCCGAAAGAACCAGCCTTAGATATGGAAGACTATTTATTGGCGAGTGTTGCTTCACCTATAAAAGACCCACAAATTGCCACAACTGTTGAAGTCAACAAAACTTCTTTAACGGTATTCAAAGGGAAAACATTAGATGCTTTAACAGGAAAAGCGGTTGAAGCTGAAATAGACATAATTGATAACGAAACCGGAAAAGTAATTGAACAGTTTACCACTAACAGTGCTACAGGAAAATTTCTACTTACCCTACAAGCCGGTAAGAATTACGGAATAAGTGTAAAAGCTGACGGATATTTATTCCATTCAGAAAACTTTGATATACCCAACGGAAGTGCTTACCAATTGGTAAATAAAATCATTGAATTGAAAAACATAGCCGTAGGTAGTAAAATAGCGCTTAGAAATATCTTTTTTGATGTGGGTAAAGCCAATTTAAGGGCAACTTCTAATGCTGAGTTAGACCGTCTCGTAAAATTACTGAAAGACGTACCCAGCTTGAAGATAGAAATCTCTGGACATACCGACAATACGGGATCCTCATCTATCAACGACAAACTTTCTCAAGACAGGGCCCAAGCCGTAGTTAATTATTTAATCAATAACGGTATTGCTAAGGATAGAATTACAGCCAAAGGATATGGTTCATCCCAACCTATTGCTACTAATAATACGGCAGCGGGTAGGCAAGAAAACAGAAGAACTGAATTTGAAATTATCGAGAATTAATCTCTCAATTTGAAAAAGAAAAAGCCCCGAAATTATTCGGGGCTTTTTTATTATCGTAATTCGTAGATGTATATTTTGAGGTTTTCTTTATTTACTTGATAAAAGCGATTCTTTAATTGATGTAAAAACGCTCGTCCTCTATAATTGTTGAAACTATTGAGCATTTCTATTAATTCTCCTTCCTCATTAAAAATAAATATCTCGGGTATATCCTGTTTAGATTTATCTTTTTTGGTTATCGTAAATGCAATCAGTTTTTTCGATAAATCATCATAATGAGCATTATAGATTACAATACTTTCTTTATATCTCTTAAGGATGGTATCATGAATTCTTCCTTTATCGAAAAGTGTGTAAGGCTTCACCCCTACCTTGAAAGAGTCTAATTGAAGGGTATAGGTTTGCTGTAACTCAAATTCATCATTGTACCTCTTAATTTTATCAGAATATTCATGAATACTCAAAACATTATTTCCATGAACATTGATCCAACGTGGAATTCTTTCACAATCTGCAGAATCTAACATATTCTCAAATGCGTCTTGCAACACAAACTTATACTCTAAAGAATCAGCAAAAACATTCTTCACAAATAACATTTTTGGCTTCTTCAAAAATTCTTTATTTGTCTTTATTCTTTCTGACAAACTATCATTCCTATTAAAAAGAGGGTAATCTACTAGACTCACCAGTAGAGATTTCCCATTTTCTAAAATAAAATCACTTTTAGCTTGTACAAAACCTCCATATCTTGCACACTCTTTTACGATTGTGGAAACTTCCTGATTTAAAAGTAAATTTCCATCACTATCTAAACAATAGAGCTGAGAATCGATATAGAAAAAGAATTTATTCAAATTTACGGCTTGAAACCCCTTCAAATATCTTTCATCCAAAATATCAGCTAGAGTATCTATGTAAATATGCTTCTTGAAAACACCGTCATCGGAAAATATAGATATCGTACAAGTTGTATCCTTTTCCATATACCCTTTAAATAAGGCTATATACTTCAACGAATCTAATTCAAACGCCGAGACATTTAAAAACTTTGTGTACTTCCACTTTTCATCCAGATCAATAGAATCTATAAGTATTAGATGTTCACTTTCATCTATGGTCTTTACAGCAATTGTTTCTCTTTCACAACTAAAGAATGATAGTGAAAAAATAATTAGTGGTAATAATAAATATGATTTTTTAGATAGTTTTACGGTATAAGGTTTACTCGTTATATTCATCGCTTCTCTCAGTTCTGTATATGTCGTTTCAGTAACTGTATTTGAGTTACTAAATCTTTGACATTTACATGAACAACGGTATCTAATTGACCATTATTAAATAAAATATATCCAGAATTATTCTCCCCTACAGTTTTACTAAACTTGTAATAAGGGTCCAAAAATACATTTTCCCTTTCTTTCTCCAAGAAACTTGATATATCTATTACAGCTCCTCTTCCCGAAACCATAAAAAGAACATCTGTTGAATCTAAGTAAGGATTCATTTCAGCTATTAGTGATTCGGTGCATTTTACACAGCTTTTTTCTCCTGAAAAGAAAACAAATGCTCGCTTATTCTCAAAAACATTCTCTATTCCTTTATCGTTAAAAAAGTGTTCAATTTTATCAGTTAGAACTTCTGATTCATTATTGTTATTACCTCCACAACTTGTAATAAGTAACAACATCAAACTAATTCTAGTTATATTCAAAAACGTCATAACAATTTGAATGCAATCGTTTTATGTAATATTTACCCTTTGAATAATAAATACCACCTCCAAAGGAGTAATTATCTTTTTTGTATTCTCCTAATTTCTGCCAATCCTTTGAATAAATTATCATATCTGGGACTTCCATGGCACTCTCTTCATTTGAGTATCGATTATTTAAATAAACGATATAATCACCTGTACTCTCATCTATCCAAACGTAGTGGATCACACTCTTTCCTTCCACACTAGCCTGAATTATCTCTCCGTAATTCTCGAGGTCTTTAACCTTAGGCAACCTGTAGCCTATTTCTACA
>NZ_JBVCPV010000080.1:0-12234 GCF_057456495.1 Lishizhenia sp.
AAAAAAGCGGCTCTACACCGCTTTTCTAAACTATTTAATTTTTAACAGGGATACCATTTTTATCTTTGAAATTTCCTGTAGCAATAAGGATAATATCAATTAATGACCAAATTCCTAGTCCTCCTAAGGTAATAAGCATTAAGATACCTGTTCCAATTTTACCTGCGTAAAAACGGTGTACACCGAAACCTCCTAATAATACTGCAAGTAAGATTAAAGTAACAAAGTCTAGGCTGCTTTTTTGTTCCATGTCTAAAGTTTGGTTTTCCATAAGTAATTGTTGTTGAGCTAAGTGTTTACCACGAAAAGTGATTGAAATTTAAGTAGCTCGGTTAATAATGTTTTAGTTTTCGGAAGTGAATATAATAAATTTTTTCACTTAGGAGCTGCCTAGAAAGGGGAGGAGGCTTCTGCAGTGAAGCTAGGATTTAGGGTGTTATTTATTATAGGATAGAGGTGAGTGGTGACTAATTCTTCTTCGGGGAATTGATATTTATACAGGTATACTGAAATAAAATTGACTTCCTTCATTGATCTTGGATTCTACCCATATTTTACCGTGGTGAAGGCTCACTATTTTTTTACAATGTGCTAAACCTATACCCGTACCCTCGTAATAATCTTTGGAATGAAGTCTTTTGAAAATGGAGAAAATTTCATGTTGATGTTTTTCTGAAATTCCTATTCCATTATCGCGAACACAGAAAGTCCAATGGTCCTTTTCTTGGTGAGCACTGAGGTTAACTTGCACAGGGTTATCGGGCTTTTTAAATTTAATAGCATTACTGATGAGGTTTTGGAATAAAAGTCGCAATTCAATTTCTACTCCTTTTACTACAGGTAGATTTTTGTATTCAATTTCAACCGTGCTTTGCTGAATTGTTGTGTCGAGATCTTTTAGAATATCTGCAATTAAAAACTCTGTGTTAACTTCCTGAAGGTTTCTAGTTTGACCTATTTTACTGTAGTCAAGAATTCCTTCTATGAGGTCGCTCATTCTTTTGCTGGATGTTTGCAAGTAATTTAAAAATTGCTCAGATTTTTCGTCCATATTTACGCCGAGATGTTTTCTTAATAAGGTTACCAAACTTGTTATCGTGAACAAGGGTTCTTTTAAGTCGTGCGATGCTATATATGCAAAATTCTCTAGCTCTAAATTTTTGGTGATGAGCTCCTCTGTTTTTTCTTGTATTTTTTCTTCCAGTTTTCTGTTGAAAGCTAATTGTTTTCCATGACTTTCAACTTTTTGGTCAATATTTTTAATAAATACGTAAATGAGAGGTTTGCCCTCCAAAATGTACTTACAAGGTGTTGCTTCTGCATGAAAGATACTTCCATCTTTTCGTACGAATTTTGTTTGTACGGTAAGTTTATCTTCACTCTGCATATCTTCTAACACCGATTCAGAATTTTCTAGTTCATCTTTGGTGTGTAAATCGAATATTTTTAATGTATCCAATTCCTCTTTGGTGTAACCAAATTCTTTCAATGCACTCTCGTTAATATTGAGGATATTCATTTCCATATCATGGATAAGAATAGGAATAACCGCCATTTCAAACATTTGCTTGAAGATATCTCCTTTTTCATCTAGAGTTGTAAAACCTTCAAGTTTATTTTGAACATTTTCCATGAAGAGTGTTTTATTGATTACTTTTTGGGGTGGTTAAGTTAAAATAAATATACTATAAGTTCCATTATAAATTAAATGTTCTTTCGATGAGCTTATAGTTTTATTCCAAAAATACATACATCATCCACTTGTTCGTTCTCTCCTTTCCATTGTTGAAAGCTTTTGCTGATTTTGATTTTTTGCTCTTTCATGGGAAGGTGACTTATTTCTAAGAGGAGCTTTTTAAGATTTTTACGCATGAATTTTTTATTTTTTTCTCCTCCAAATTGATCCACAAACCCATCGGATAGGAGGTAGTAGCAATCTCCTTTTTTTATGTTAAAGATTTGGTTTTCAAAAGGCTCGTAGGTAGATAATCCTCCTATAGGCTGTCTATCTGCTTTAAAAATTTCCACAGTGTTTTCCCTTACGCGATACACCGGATTATTCGCCCCTGAATACTGTACCTCTTGTTTCTGAAAATCAAAGCAACAAATGGATATGTCCATCCCGTCTTTTATAGAAAGCTCAGAGAAAGAAAACATTTCGTCAAAAAGCACGTGAAGTTTATCTAAAATGGTGGAGGGTTCAGTGATTCCAAATGCATTAATGGTACGTTGTATTAAACCATGACTTAAAGCACTTACAAAAGCCCCTGGAACACCATGGCCGGTACAGTCACCCACGGCAACAATTACTTTGTTATCAATCTTGCTACAGTAATAGAAATCACCACTTACCGTATTCCTAGGGAGGTATATTACGAAGGAGTCGTGAAGGATTTGGTGAATGTATTTTTTGGAAGGCAGTAAACCGAGTTGAATGCGTTTCGCATAGTTGATTGAGTCTTGAATTTCTTTACTTTTCTCTAGTAATTCCTCTCTTTGGTTAAAAATTTCTAGAGACATTTTATTGAAGGCTTCAGAAAGTTGACCAATTTCATCAACGGTGGTCGGAGGAATAGTTTTACCGTAATCTCCATGTGCAATTTCCGCAGCGATGGATTTTAGCTTAATCAATGGTTTGGATATCTGTCGTGTAATTCCTGTTACCAAAAGTATGAAGATAATAATCACCCCTGCACTTAGGGAAAGTACTTTGTACCGTAATTTTTGAATAGGAGCTAAAATTTCTTTTTTATCAATTTCTGCTAAAATCACCCAGTTTAGCCCCTCAATTTTTAAGGGACTAGATGCGCTTAAAACTTCTATGTTTCTGTAGTCGTTAATGATGGAAATATTGGTTCTGCCTTTCAGTGCTTCTGTTACAGAAGGGGTTTTAACGGTTAATTGATTTAAGGAGTTGTCAATAAACCTGGATTGACTTTTTATAATGTATTTATCATCAACAAGATAAGTTTCTCCAGTGTTACCTAATCCTTGAAGAACTGTATTGGTAAGCATAATGTTGTCAATATCATGAGAAGGAATTGTAAAACCGAGTATTGCTCTAAATGTTCCATCGGGATAATAGATGGGGGTAGCAGTAGCGAGGTATAATTCATTGCGTATACGCACATAATCAAATAGGGTAGTTTTTTTTGTTTTAAAAACGCGTTTATAAATATTTTTAATGTATGTGCTGAGTGTATCCTCGATGTCTGCAGTAAACATTAGTTTTCCATCGAAATGAGCAATGGAAAAATGGGATGAATCGTAAATAATTATCATATCATGATAAGATTCATTGATCATGAAGGAATTAATGGGCTTGCGTCTAAACACAGAGTCTTTTTTTTTGTGTACTCCTTTTAACATTAAATCAATTTCTACTGAGGTAGCTGCAATTTGAGTGCTTTTGAGTTTACCATCTAAAAAGTCTTTGATGAATTCAGTTTTGATAACTCGCGATGCTGTGAGCTGTTCAAAAGTTCTGTTTAGAATAGCTTTCTTGGTGAGGTTAAAAGAGTAGAAGCCTACGACTAGTATTGTAAGTACCCCAAGCCCGATAAAGGCAATTAATATCTTCAGTCTTATTTTGCTCCTTATATAGAGAATGAGCTTCTTCATCAGAGGTTGTTTACTAATAATTTTTGGAATTCTATCGCTACAGTAATTTAGTGAAATCGAGGATGTTATTCAATTTATTGTGACATAGTGGCGTATATATGGGGTACGTGTGAAGTTGAGAAGGAAAATTGTGAACAAAAAAAATCCCTCCCGAAATTTCGAGAGGGATATAATTTCAAAGTAATTGAAGATTACACACGGATGTGACCATCTCCAAATACGTAATATTTATTGGTTACCAATTGTTTCAATCCTAGTGGACCTCTATGGTGAAGTTTGTCTGTTGAGATTGCTAATTCTGCACCAACTCCCATTTGTCCCCCATCCGTAAATCGGGTAGAGGCATTGTGGTAAACTGCGGCAGAGTCAACCTGTTCCATAAATACTTCTGCCTCTTTTGCATCTTCTGTTAAAATCGCAGCGGAGTGACCTCCAGAGTATTTATTAATCATTTCGATAGCTGTTTCTTCATTGTCTACAGCACTCAACATGATTTTCATTGCTAAAAATTCTTCATACCATGTATTTTTATCTTCAACAACTGTATTATTCGGTAGTGTGCTGGCTAATGAAGCATCTACTACAACCTCTACCTGATGGTCGTTTAAAATGGTATTCAAATCTTTAACCTTTGCTTCAAAATCAGGAATATTTTTATCAATTAACACTTTATCCAAAGCATTACAACCCGAAATTTTATCAGTTTTCGCATTGATAACAACTTTGACTGTTTTTTCCCAATCTGCATTTGGCGTTATGTAAAGAAAGTTGTTCCCTCTACCGCTAATTAATACGGCACAGGTTGCGTGTTCTTTTACAAAAGCAATCAATCTTTCACCACCTCGAGGTACAATTAAATCAAGCTTTTCATCTGGGTTACGCAAAAAGTCTTGTGTTTCTTGGCGGTTCATGTGTAAGAGTTTGATCCAATCTTTACTCAAACCATTTTCTTCTAAGGCTTGGTGCCAGCATTTTTCTAAAATAAGGTTAGAAAATTTCGCTTCTTTACCTCCTTTTAGTAATATTTTGTTGTTGGCTTTAAAGGCCAATACAGCAGCTTCAATGGTAACATCAGGTCTAGATTCATAGATAATCATGATGGTTCCAAATGGAGCTGTTTTGTTTTGAATGTTCAGACCTGTTTCTAAGGTTCTGTTAGAAATTACCTGTTGTACAGGGTCTTCCTGTTGACGCACTTCTTTGATGGCTTGAATCATTCCATCCACCTTTGCTTCATTTACAACTAAACGGTCGTAAAGTGCTTGGTCATCTTTTTGAAAAGCGTCTAAATCTTTTTGGTTTTCTGCTATAATGGCTTGTTTGTTCTCCGCTATAATTCGCATCATAGCATCGAGTACGTCGTTCTTTTTATTGGTATTTAATAATTCCATGTGTGTAATGTCTTGTAAAAATGTATGTTATTTTTCTTCGCCTTTGTCGTTCACGAATTTTGTTCCCACTTCTTTTCCTTCCAAAATGTCGATAATGATGTCGTCGTATTTACCGTTGGCAATGTAGGTTGGAATGTTTTTCTTGGCTGTACCTTTGGCGATACGCAATTTAGATTTCATTCCACCACGTCCTTCTCCTTCTCCTTTTTCTGAAGCTTGAACATATTTTTCAACGTTTTGATCTACACTTACGGTATTCAATTTACGTGTATCATCATCGTCTGGGTGCCCCGTGTATAAACCGTCTATATCGGTAAGGATGATAAGCATGTCGGCGTCGATTAATTCGGCGACCAAACTGGCTAACTCATCGTTATCGGTAAACATAGACATGGAAAGTGACACAGCATCATCTTCGTTGGCGATAGGAATAATTCCCTCGTGTAGTAATGCTTCGTAACAATTGATCATGTTCTCTCTGTGTAGTCCTGGATCAAAATCTCTTTTGGTGGCCAAAACTTGGGCACAGCGCATACCATAATCGTGAAATATACTGTAGTAGTGACGCATCATACGTGGTTGACCAACCGCAGAAAATACTTGTCGACGTATAGAAGGTTCTTCAATGGAACATTCTCCCAAGACCTCTTTCCCGGCAATGGTTGAACCCGAAGATACGAGTACGGTGATAATATCTCTTTCGTATAAGTAGGCGATTTGTCTGACTAAATTTTTTAATATCGGGCCTACAATTCTGTTGTCTCTATTGGTCATCACATTGGTTCCTACTTTGATGACCACTTTTTTCTTGTGCATATTTTGTGTTTGAGTGAATTAACTTTGTTCGCCAAGTTCTACAGCTCTATCAAAGGCTGCATAAGCGGCTTTCTTAATTAATTCGTTAACGTTATTGTCTTCTAATGAATCTAAAGCGGCGCGTGTAGTACCTCCTTTAGACGCAACTCTGTCCATCAATGTTTGTGGACTCACATTGGCATGATTGAAAAGTTCTACGGCCCCTTCGAATGTATTGGATACAAGTATTTTTGAATCGTTCGGAGAGAAGCCCATTTTCAATGCAGCTTCCATCATAGAGTGCATGAAGTAAAATACATAAGCTGGTCCAGATCCTGAGATACCTGTAGAGGCGTCAATAAAGTTTTCATTTTTTACGCGGATAGATTCTCCGGTTGTGTCCAGTAAGTTTCTCACCATGATGAGTTCAACTTTAGAAACCTCTGGAGATTCTGTGTAAGAGGTAACACCTTTTCCTACCTGTGCAGGAAGGTTAGGCATAGTTCTTACCACTTTTTTTACACCCAATCCTTCTTGGATGGATTCTATTGTAACACCCGCCATAAGTGATACAAAGATTTGTTGGTCGTTTACCAAGTGTTTTATTTTAGCGTATAAATCATCACAGTGGTATGGCTTTACCGCTAAAAATACGATGTCTGCCTGTGGCAAACAATCTTCGATATTATTGAAAGTATCGAAGTGTGGTACTTCCTCTAGTTTAGCAAGTACTTCTTGAGAAACATCATAAATCTGAATGTTTCTTCTGTTTTTGAAAGGAGATGTTGCCATCCCTTCTGCATAGGTAAGCCCCATATTTCCGGCCCCTATCATTAAAATTTTCATCTTAAAAGATTTTAAATTTTCGCAAAATATTAGACGCAAAAAAACCAAGTAACTGTTGTTATTTGGTCATATCATCGTCTAACAAAACGCTTTATTACTAATTATTTCAAGTTGCCTTTAAAATAACACTTTTCTTGGTTTATCCAAAATTAATCCTGATTAATAAGGTGTTAGGTAAGGAAGTAAACCTTAAAGCTTAAGTTTTTGCGAAATATTTGTTTGTTGTAGCCTACTACCAGTGAGCTAGTTGAGTTCTATTTTTTGCCAATTTTCACGTAGGCGTAAATATTCCTTTTTAAAACGTGAGAGGTAATAGTTTACAGCTCCCTTTCTGTCAGAATCTGGGTCTTTATCGTTGATAGCTTTAAAACTACTTTTAATTAAACCAATGATATCTGAATGCAACAGAAGTATGGAGGCTTGTTCATCTATTTCCTGATCGGTGAATACACTTTTAATGGATTCTAATTCTAACTGTTCTGTGGGTGTAATGCTACGTTTCTCTTTTAATTGATCTAAATAGGGCAACAGGGTAGCACTTAACTCCACAAAGTTTTTCAACACCAAAAGTGCCTTATTAATTTGTGATATGTTTGAAGTGTTCATGACTGTATTGTTTAGCGTTTGTAAGTCGTTCTATTATATAAACGTAAAAAGTGGCTATAAAGTTGACTCTCAGTAAAGAATCAATTAAAAAAGCAGGTGTGAACCACACCTGCTTTTCGATCGCTACTAAGTATATATGTAAACTTAACTTATGAAATTCTATTGCGGATGATGGTGACCTTTGGTGCTGTGTGCGCCTTGTTTATGGCCTTTACATTTTCCTTCACATTGGGCTTTACAAGCTTCTTTCTTTTGAGCTTTTAATTCAGCCAACTTTTCTTTTTGTTCTTGTGTTAATTCATTTTCAATTTTAGCCCTTCCTTCTTGACGCTGTTTTCTTGCTTTTTCTTTCAAAGCAATCATTTCAGCACGTGTTTCCTCTGCTTTCTTTATGTTTTCTAGTTCTATGGCATAGATTTTCTTTTTTTGAGCTTCGGTAAGATCTAGGCTTTCGGCCATCTTATCTACACGTTTTTGCGCCTTTTGTTCTGGCGTCATTTCCACGCGTTCTTTCTTCTTTACGTCTGGCTGATCTTGTCCAAAACTAAGGGGAGCAATTAGGGCAAGGACTAGAATTAAAATATACTTTTTCATGTCTATTGTTTTAGTATTCACTTTTTAGACCGTTGAAAAAGAGAGTGGTTTAATGGCTAATGTTGTATTAACGACTATTTAACATTTGTTAAGAAAGGCTGAGTCAAAGAGAAAGAAGGAATTATTTTTTGTTTCTCGGATGATAACTAATGATAGCTTCACGCAAAAATGAACTGTCTAGGTGGGTGTAAATTTCTGTAGTGGTGATAGATTCGTGCCCTAACATTTCTTGTACAGCTCGTAAGTTTGCTCCGCCTTCTATGAGGTGTGTTGCAAAGCTATGTCTGAAGGTGTGGGGACTCACTGTTTTGGTTAAACCAATGCGTTCAGAAAGTTGTTTAATGATGGTGAAAATCATCACTCGGGTTAGTTGCTTTCCTCGTCTATTAAGAAAAACAAAATCTTCATGGCCTTTTTGAATATTGAGGTGTTGACGTATTCCTTCTTGGTACAATTTAATTTCTTTTTCAACAGCAGGGGCTACGGGAACCAGGCGTTCTTTATCGCCTTTACCAATAACGCGCATAAAACCTTGTTCAAAAAAAATGTGCGAAAATTTAAGATTAACCAATTCGCTCACACGGAGTCCGCAGCTGTAGAGGGTTTCAAGAATTGCCTTGTTGCGGTGTCCTTCATTGGTGCTTAAGTCTATTGCACCAATGAGTTCATCAATTTCATTTATGGTTAAGAAGGTGGGAAGTTTTTTTCCAACCTTTGGCATTTCTAATAATTGAGAAGGATCATGATCCATTTCATCTTCTAATATTAAGAAGAGAAAGAATTGTTTAACGCCTGAGATAATTCGCGCTTGAGACCTTGCGCTAATTCCTAAATCGTATAAATCAGCAATAAAATTTTTAAGGTCTTGGTAACTAATTGTAGTAGGTGAGTTGTTGGTCACTTCAAAAAAATCTCTGAGTTTTAAAACATCACGTTGATAGGCCAGAATCGTATTTTCTGATAGTCCTTTTTCTATTTTCAAGTAAGCCACAAAATGCTTAATATAGCGTTCCCAACTCATATGCAATGAATATACTAATTATCAACGGTCCAAATTTAAACTTATTAGGCAAACGCAAACCCGAAGTATACGGAAATGAAAGCTTTGAATCTTATTTTGCTAAGATGAAGGTAGATGGGGTAGTGCTTAGTTATTTTCAATCGAATATAGAGGGCGAAATTATTGATGCCATTCAGCGAGAAGGAATTGACGGAATTGTTTTAAATGCTGGTGCATATACGCATACATCGATAGGTATTAGAGATGCTATTGAAGCTGTAGACACTCCAGTAGTGGAAGTGCATATTTCTAATGTATGCAATAGAGAAAGTTTTAGACATACAAGTTACCTTACACCTGTATGTGTTGGTTCTATTTTAGGACTGGGATTAAAGGGCTATGATTTAGCGATAGAATATCTTAAAAGTTAAGACATAAAAAAAGGTCCTGATTTTCATCAGAACCTTTGAGCGGGAGACGAGACTCGAACTCGCGACCCTCAGCTTGGAAGGCTGACGCTCTACCAACTGAGCTACTCCCGCGGACGGGTCAAAAGTAGTAAATTAATCTAATTTGACAATCAAAAAAATGAAAAAAAATGAAAGAAAAAATAATAAATCTTTACAGAGAATTTAATCACTTTGGAAATCAGTTAAATATGGATTTCGAAATTTTATCGCCGGGTAAAATTTTATACAAGATGAAAGTAGGAAAAGAGCATTTGGCAACTCCAATTGCTGCTCATGGTGGTGCTTTAGCTGGATTAATGGACGCAACTTTAGGGGTGGCAGGTCTAAGTAAGATGGCTGAACATGGAAAAATTGTGAGTACCGTTGAGTTTAAAATCAATTATTTGGCCCCGGCTCAGATCAATGACGAGTTAGAAGCGATAGGTCATGTGATTTCAGCAGGGAAAAGAATACTCTATATAGAAGGAGAGATTTATAAGTTCTTGGATGGAGAAAAAGTGATTATAGCCAAAGCCAACGGAACATTCAATGCATACCCTGCAGAAAAGGCAAAAATGCATTTTAAATAATGGATACTTTTGAGGAGCTACCTTAATAGAGGAGCCAGGAAAGGATAATTAATTATCACAAAAAAAATGCTGTCCCTAAAGACAGCATTTTTTTATTTATCGTGGGGTGTGAGAAAATCTACATCACCTGCTTTCATTTTATGATAACCTTGAGCAACGTATGCCAGCATGATGCGCATCGTATCGAACGCTTCTTCAGATACAGGAGAAATTTCCTTTTTCTGAAGTTTCAATAAGAGTTTCATGTATAGGGCATGGAAGCAAATTTCCAAAGGATGCAATTCTCCCAAATTACTTTTTTCTTGAAAGGCTTTGATGTGTTCTTCAGCCGCTTCGAATAGACCAAGGTATTTAGGGTCTTTGGTAACCGTCAATAAAGTATTGTGTAAGTAAACTAATTCAAAGTGTACTTCTTTTACTCTATTGATGTGACCTTGTTTTTCAACCCCTTGGATTTTCATTTCCTGAATTAAATCTTTGTACCAATTAACGTATTCCTTGGCCAAAGATTCACTAGGCACTTGTTTGCTGATGAATTCTTTTTCTATGCGCTCCAGATCAAAATTGTAGGCACGGATCAAATCCTCAATCTGGTACATATACAATACATACTCAGCAATGTTTTCCTTCAATTTTTGTTGTGCAATAAACATAAATGTTTGTCCTTCTTATTGTGCAGTTTCTTCTGCGTTATTTTCTTCTTCTACACTTTCCTCAACGCCAGAGATAATTTCTTGTTCTCTTTTGTTTAAATAACTGATGAAATCTTCTGTCACATCAAAAGCATCCGAAATGTATGTGATTTGTCCTCCTTTTTGGTAAAAGAATAAAATGTCGATACCATTTTCTTTGGCGTATTCATTTCCTGCTCCAGAAATTTTGTTGGCCAATGCATTGGTGTAGTTCATTGTTTCTTGCTGAAGAACGCGCCCTTCGTTTTGTTCTATTTGTTGAATCTCCTGTTGTCTACGTGCAATTTCTTTTTGGATTTTTTCGTAGTCGAAAGAAGAGATTTCGTTGTTTTGATCTCTACGTTGAACTTCAGCAGCGTATTGTTCATATTTTGCATACATACGCTCTAACTTAGATTGGTACTGCGCTTGCTTAGCTTGCAACATTGAGTCAATTTCACGGTAGTAATTGAATCCTGTAGGAATACTGTCTTGTACGTAGTATGCAATTTTTAAACCTTCAGAGTTTTTCACCTCAATTTCACTCGCGGTTTTTCCAGGAGTTTTTACGTTGGTTTCCTCTGTTGATGAAGGAGTTGTTGTGTTGCAAGATGCCAATACAAGGGCACCCATTGCAAATGAAGCTATTAATTTATTCATTCTAAGTTGCTTGATTATTTTATTTCTGATTTCTCTTGTACGTTTTTGTTGCGGAAAGATTTTTCCCAGTCTGTTCTCATGTCAACAAATCTGTTCAAACATCCTTGTAGGAAATCACTGGTAATCATTGCTTTTACATCCGCTAACCCCATTACGTCAATTTCACCAATTTTATAGGTTTGCTCAAATTGACCTAGTTCTACTTTAACAATGTACTTGTTGTTAAAATTGAAGATTTGAATTTTAAATCTTGGGTGTTCTATTTCTTCTATTACTCTCACGGTGCAAAAATGCTAAAAATACATGAAAGTGTAAAGTGCTTTAAGAACATTCTAGGCTTTTGAATTACAAATCTTATTACCCTATAGTTTTTGTAGATTATTAACAAAAGAGCTCCTTATGGTTATATCTCATTGTTTGTGTTGTTAATTCCTTAGTATGTGTGTAAAACGAAGCTTGTAGTTGTGATATTTAACAAATAGACTAATATTTGTTATAAATTTGTATGTGAATTTTTCTTGTCTAGTTTTGTGCCGACTTCCATAAGAAGATGGAAGAATATACACTAACAAACTAAATTAGTCATGAAGAAAATTTCCTTTTTACTAATGGCAATGCTGCTCAGTATAATTAGCATTGCTCAAACAAATGTGGGGAGTGGTAACTCCACAGGTCAAGCCTTACCTATCGATCCTTATTATGGGTACTCTTACTCGCAATCCGTTTATCTTTCGAGCGACATAAATGCTTCGGGATCAATAACCGGAGTTCGTTATTATGTAGATGCTGGTACAGCATTAGATGATGATGCTTATGATTGGGTTGTTTCTATTGCAACATCAACAAGAACTTCATTTTCTGGAATTTCAGATTGGGAGCCAGTAGCCAACTTCACACAAGTTTATGCAGACTCTGCATACGTGGTTGCTGATCCAGCGGGAGACTATGTTGAAATTCTTTTCAATACTCCTTTTGTATATAATGGTACAGACAATATAATAATGGCTGTGG
>NZ_JBVCPV010000081.1:0-12158 GCF_057456495.1 Lishizhenia sp.
GATGATTAGACAAAACTATGTTCACTAAATATCAAAGCATGCTCAGAGATTCCTTCAGCATCACTTTATCTTTGTACAATTGAATAATTATATTCTTGAATCGTTGAATCAAAAATCTTTGAATATCATTTCTATTTGGCAAACGGCCGGGCTGTACTTACAAGTTTACTTTAAAAGGTCAATTCTTCCTAAGCTCTCAAAGGCTTCTAGGGTCGCCTTTAACAGCCAAGCATCATTCCCCTTTTCTGCGCAAACTTTTCATACCATCCCTGTTTGAGGTTCGTTAGAAAAATGAATTTCGCATACTTCTACCTCCTACTGGGCAAAAAGCGCTCGGGTATATTCCAACAATTCCTTCCCTCCATCTTTACCATGACCTGGGATAATATGCTCTACATCCGGGAATTTTTGTTGTACCTTTTTTATGGTTTGCGACCAATCCTCAACACGAGCATCCACTAAATTACCTTTACCAGCACCCAAGCATTTTACCAAACATCCTCCAAACAAAGCTTTAGATGTTGGATAGTATACTACGGTATTATCCACCGTATGACCTGCTCCCAAATGATAAAGTTCAACATCATGCATCCCTACTGATATACGCAAAGAATCTTTAAAGTGATGTCGAGGAACTTCAACTCCATTCTTTTCGGCCAACGCAGCAGTAAGGTGAAAACTGTAAGATGGAATATTTCTTTCGTGAAAGTACTTTAGTCCTCCTAAACAATCTTCATGAAAATGAGTAACCACCACCGCCTTGATTTTAGCCTTTAATATGTTCTGTACATAATGCATTAAATCATGAGACGCTTCGTCGTTCGTTGGGGTATCTATAATTATTGCTTCTCCCTTTTCAACAACAACCATCCCATTGCAGCCTACTTTACCAAAACTCTCTGTTTCTAAAAAACTTAAATGTCTGTAGGTATTAGGTGCAACTTCCACTACATTTAAAATTACAGTAGTGTTGTCTAAATTTTGTGGTTGAATACCACAAGCAAAACACAGGGGTACTAATAACACCAACCAAGCCGCTTTCATACTAGGCTATTTTTTGAATTAGATCAACCAAACGGTTAGAGTAGCCCGCCTCGTTATCGTACCAGCCTACTATTTTTATCATGTTTCCAACTACAGAAGTCAACAAACTATCAAATACACAACTGTGTGGATTACCTAATATATCTGTAGAAACAATTGGATCTTCTATATAACTTAAAATCCCCTTTAATTCTCCCTCACTTGCCTTTTTAAACGCTGCATTAATAGCGGCTACACTCGGAGGGTTAGCTTTTACATTAATGGTTAGATCCGTCAAAGATCCATCTGGAACTGGAACGCGGATTCCACACCCCCCCATGTGTCCCTCTAATTCTGGAAATATTTTGGTCAATGCTTTAGCTGCACCTGTGGTTGTAGGCACGATTGACTGTGCTGCAGCTCGGGCTCTACGTAAATCGGCGTGAGGAGCATCGTGTAAACGTTGGTCTGTGGTATAACTGTGAACAGTTGTGATATAGGCACTTTCAATTTCACACAATTCCTTAATCACCTTTATCATAGGCGCGGCAGAATTCGTAGTACAAGATGCATTAGAAAGTACTACTTCTGCTCCATCTATTAATTCATCATTTACACCTAAAACAATTGTTTTCACATCTTCTCCTTTCGCGGGTGCACTTATGATTACCTTTTGGGCTCCCCCTATCAAATGTTGAGATGCTAATTCTTTTGTCCTAAAAATCCCTGTTGACTCCACCACCAATTCTGCACCCATTTCTTTCCAAGGAATTTGAGCGGGATCTTTATGTTGGGTAAAAGTGATTTGTTTGCCATTTTCAAAAACCAAACGCTGCCCCTCTACCTTAAAGGAATGCTTCAAACCTCTATGTACACTATCGTACTTAAGTAAATGCGCCAACGTCTCTATATCGGCCAAATCATTTACTTGTACAAGGTTAATATCGTCTCTGTCTAAAATTAATCGGGTTAAATAACGACCAATTCTTCCAAAACCATTAATTCCAATATTTATCATTCTGTATATGTGTCTTTACCTAGTTCGTCATTAAAATTAGCCTCTCGTAAAATTGTGCTAATATTTTTGACATTAATTCCATTATTATCCAAATTTAATCTTTACATTTAGAAAAAACATTAAATCATGGTACAAACAGACTTAATTTTCAATGCTGCCATAATCGCCATTATTGCTGGGCTGATTTTCAAAAGTATTGTCATTGTAAAAGAACAAACCTCAGCGGTCATAGAACGCTTAGGAAAATTCAATAAAATATGTGATTCAGGGTTACATTTCATTATACCCTTTATTGATAGAAAGGTAGATATCGTAAACCTCAGGGTACAACAATTAGATGTTGGGGTAGAAACAAAAACAATGGATGATGTATTCGTCAATTTAAAGGTTTCTGTACAGTTTAAAGTCACAAGAGAGAAAGTTAGAGATGCTTACTACTCTTTAGACAATGCCAGAGGTCAGATTGCATCTTATGTATTTGATGACGTTAGAGCTGAGGTACCTAAATTAGAATTAGACGACGTCTTTGCAAAAAAAGACGATATAGCTAAAGCCGTACGTATTAACATCGCCGAAATCATGGAGGAATTCGGATACACGATTATTAAAACATTGATTACCGACATAGACCCCGACCACAAAGTGAAAGAATCTATGAACCGTATTAATGCGGCAAAAAGAGACAAAGAAGCTGCCATGGAAGTAGCAGCGGGTAGAAAAATTACAATTATTGCCGAGGCAGAAGCAGAAGCAGAGTCGAAAAGACTTTCTGGTGAAGGTATTGCTCGTCAACGTTTAGAAATAGTGAGAGGATTCAAAGAATCTGTAGAAGATTTCCAAAAAACCTTGAAAAATGTTTCGCACGAAGAAGTAATGCAATTTGTATTGTTAACACAGTATTTTGACACCATCAACAACGTAGGTTCTAACTCTAAAAACACGTCTATTTTGATTCCTCACTCGCCTGGAGCGATGCAAGATTTTCAAAATCAAATCATTCAAGGAACATTTATTGGAGAAAAACTCAATGAGTTCACAGACGACGATGATGATCAAAAAGACAATGATTAATAGTTCTCTGCCGGTCTTTGAAAGATCGGCAGTTTTTCTTCCCAATTTTCAAGTATACACGGCATGCTTAAATCTTTATTCATAGGTCTTCTAACCCTTCTTATCCTCTGGGTACCTGCTTATTTCCTGGACTATAAAATCACACAAGAAATTCAAATCCCCATCAAATGGTTACTCATCATAGTAGGTGCTTTATTGTTAGAGCGTTTCTTAAAATACATGATGTTTTATCCTTTTAAATTCTTTGGATTGCACAACAGTAAGAATGTAATCGTACAACAGCTCTTGAACTTTTCATTCAGTGCTGCTTACATTTCCCTATGGCTAGCTGTAGGCATCACCCCTATCAATGCTGTGGTGCAGGGTAAGGTTCCAGAAAAAATCTTTTCCAATTCAGACTTTTTGATCAGCGCATTGTTTTTCACCCTTTATGCTGTTCTCTTTTCCTTTCTTTGGATCCTTTTTAATCGGAATAAATCAGAGCAAGCTTAACTGCACAACCTCTTCTTTTTTCGCTTCACCATCATCATTGAAATTTGATATGGCAACCCCTAATAAACGCAAAGGCATTTTTCTATCGTAATTATCAACGATCAATTGCAACGCCAAATTCCAGATTTCATTTTTTGTAATCAATTCTTTATTTCCAGTGTAAGCACGGGTCAATTGGGAAAAATCTGCAAATTTTAGTTTAATGGACAGTGTATATCCCTTTTTCTCAGATTTCTCATAGCGTTTCCAAAGGGCGTCTACTACCTTTTTCAATTGAAATTCTATTTCATCTCTTTCTAAAATGTTCTCACTAAGTGTTCGTTCGGCCCCTATACTTTTACGCTCTCTATGTGCCTTTACAGGTCTATGATCTATTCCTCTGGCGATATGATAAAAGAAATGTCCTGCCTTTCCAAAATAGGTACTTAACTCTTGTTCACTGAATTTTAATAAATCCTTTCCATGATATATACCTAGTTCTTTCATTTTTTGAGCAGTTACCTTCCCAACTCCAAAGAATTTATCTACCGATAACTCCTCAACGAAAGCAGCTCCCTCTTCAGGTGAAATTACAAAGAGTCCATCAGGTTTGTCCTGATCAGAGGCAATTTTCGCTAAAAACTTATTGTAAGAAACGCCTGCAGATGCCACCAAACCCATGGCTTCATAAATATCATTTTTTATCGCTTTGGCGATAAAAGTTGCAGATTGCATAGGATGATTGGATACATCTAGAAAAGCTTCATCTAAAGCCAAAGGTTCTATCAATTCCGTGTAGCGTTGAAAAATCGAACGTATTTCCTCACTAGCTGCCTTATATTTATCGAAATGTGGTGGTACAAAAACGAGATCAGGACAAAGGCGTGCAGCCTTCATAGAACTCATCGCAGATTTCACACCAAACCTGCGCGCTTCATAGCTTGCAGCAGCAATTACACCGCGCTCAGCATTTCCACCAACAGCAACGGGTTTACCGCGTAAATCAGGATTATCACGTTGCTCAATAGACGCATAAAATGCATCCATATCTACGTGTATTATTTTTCTAAAATCAGCCATTACCAGGGTACAAAAATAAGAGAAAGGTGGAAGTAAAACTCCCACCTTTCAATGATTCCTGCGGTTTTAAGGCCGCGCTATATTTAGATTTTAATCTAAAGCGACATTTTTGTGTTCCCGCTTATAATTTTTCCAATACTGCATCAATGAAAAAGCTACGATCGCTGAGGAGGCCATTCCCTCCAAGAATAACACGAGTACTACACGCATACCTGTCAAATCTTTACCGAATAAAAAACTTCCTTCCAAAACTTGCGGAAATTCGGGAGATATGAAGGTGGTGTATACTAACATGCTCGCACAACTTAAAAAAACAGCTGTAGCTGAAGCACCAAATGCAGTGCGGAGATTGTAGAGGTACCCAACTTTGTCATCTTCTATGAAGTTTCGTACGATTAATTTATTTACGAAATAAATCACAAACACAAAATTGACTAATCTCAACTCACTTATATCCTCTAGATTAAATACTTTCATTAGAGCAAAAAAAGCAACTATACTGAGGTAAATATAGAGGCCATATCTAAACGTAAAGTTTCGTTTCTTCATAGTCCTTTTCTTTTTTTGATTACCCTTCAATTTACGACTTTATTAACTGATTTACAAAATTTTATTTCCACATTTTGAGTTTTGAAAAGTGAATAACAAGAATTATGTAACTTTAGAAAAAAAATGAACCCTATGCAAAAAGCTATCCTACTTCTTGTATGTGTATTTAGTATGTGTACACTTAAGGCACAACAATTTTCAGATACCTTAATGGTAAATGGAGTTGAACGCCATTTCATCACCTATTTACCCGTCAATTTTGACCCGCAAACAGAATCTTTACCACTTGTTATTGTTTATCATGGTTTGGGCATGAATAATGAAACCTTAACGTTTGCAGGATTTAATGCCATAGCAGATACAGCCAGAGTGGTTCTTATGTATCCTCGAGGACGAACCAATAGTTTAGGACAAACGGGATGGAACAATGAAACAGGTCTTTCACCTACAGCTGACGATATCTATTTCACGAATTTAATGATAGATACAGCCCTGTTTATGTACAACATAGATTTAACCAAAGTATACGCAGCAGGGGTATCTATGGGAAGTATAATGAGTTATAAATTAGCTTGTGATTTGAACGACAGGTTTGCGGCTATTGGATGTATTTTTGGACCTATGGCCACCAGCGTAATGGCAAACTGTAATCCTAACTACTCTACCCCTGTTATTCATTTCCACGGTACCGCAGATGGAACTGTTCCCTACGATAGTAATCCACTTCCAACCTTGAGTCTTGCTACGGAGACAATTGCGTGGTGGGAATCAGAGAAAACCTGTAATGGAAGCAAAGATTCTACGCGCATTGCAGATAGTGCAAATGATGGACTAACAACAGATAGGTTTGTATACAACGGTTGTACGGCAGATGGATCTTTAGAACACTGGAGAACAAATGGTGGAGATCACGATTTCTATATACAACCCGTCAACGACTTCAACCACTTTATTGAGACATGGAATTTTTTACGCAAATGGCAGCATCCCAACCCAAGAAATACAGTTCATACAGCAGACCTAGAAAGTCAGAAGATAAATATCTACCCTAACCCTAGCTCTGGAAGTATAGCTTTAACAGGGACAGGAGAAAAGTTCGAGGTAAAAATATTTGATCTCAAAGGTCAACTTGTACTACAAGCTAAAGACCGTAAAAACATCAATGTAGAACAATTGAATGCAGGAGTTTATCAAATTGTAATTGAAAGTAATGCAACCAGAACTACTCAGCGATTTGTTGTTCAATAAGCTTAAAATCATCAGCAGTTACGGGATGATAAAGATCATTTGTAGCTAACATATCATTAAGGCGCAGTATTTCGAAATATTGCGCCGCTTTTATTTCATAGCGAAACCACTTCTCTCCGACTTGTTGTAATTCAATAAATTCCTTACTACTCGTTATTTTGTAATATGACTTACCATTAAACAGTCTTCGATATTGCGGAAAGTCCTTAACTTTGTGATCCATAAAACGAAGATAGAAAATGTTTGTCAACGCGAATCATAAAAAAGCTCAGGAATTCATAGATGCTAAAGAATTAGACAAAGCCTTAAAACACTTTGCTAAAGCTCTGGAAGAACATCCAAACAATGCACAAATCATCAATGATAGAGCTGTATTATATATTCACTTGCAACAGGAGCATTTGGCAATGAAGGATTTTGATCTTGCCATTGAACTTGATCCAAAATACAGTTACCGTTACGCTTCACGCGCTTATGCAAGAGATTTCTTCGGAGATACTGATGGAGCTATTGCAGACTATCAAATTGCTGTTGAATTGGACCCTCAAGATGCCGTGGCCAACAACAATTTGGGCATTTTATTAGAGAAAAAAGGATACAAAGAAAAAGCCGACAAACATTTTGCTAAGGCCGATAAGGTAGCAAAACACGAAAAGCAATTTGAAGAGTTAATGGCACAAGAAGAGGCCGAAATGAATCAAAATGCTCCTGCTCCAAAACCTGAAAATGGAGTAAAAATTCAACCTAAAAAAATTGAGAAAGAAAAGGAATTGACCAAGGGTAAATTTCTTTCGAGAATCCTCACAGATAAAAGCACGTTTAAAGAATTTGTTAGTTTTATCAAAAACGGATTTAAGGTAAAATAACATGACAAGAAAAGAGAAAGCTGAATTTGTAGTTGAAGAATTAGAAAAATTATATCCAGAAACTCCAGTTCCCTTAGATCATACAGACGAATACACCTTGTTAATAGCTGTACTTTTGTCTGCCCAATGCACCGATGAACGCGTTAATCAGATTACTCCAAAACTATTTGCAAAAGCCAATAACCCCGCTGATATGGTAAAGTTGGATGTTGAGGAAATTCGAGAAATCATCAAACCTTGTGGTTTATCTCCGCGCAAGTCCAAAGCTATCTATGACCTTTCTCACATCTTGTTAGACAAACACCAAGGAACCGTTCCGCAGAGTTTTGAAGCTTTGGAAGAATTACCGGGTGTTGGACATAAAACAGCGAGTGTGGTAATGGCCCAGGCATTCGGTGTTCCTGCCTTTCCGGTTGACACGCACATCCATAGATTAATGTACAGATGGGGATTAACCAATGGTAAAAATGTAGATCAAACAGAGAAAGACGCCAAGAAGATTTTTCCTAAAGAATTGTGGAACAAATTACACCTTCAAATCATTTTTTACGGAAGAGAATATTCTCCGGCTAGATCACCAAAATTAGATAAGGACTACATTACCGTGGCTATTGGAAGAAAATCTGTCTTAAAAGATTATAAATAATCAACATCCCCCCTCTTTTTTCTTATCTTGGTCCTTATGGCAACAAGGATTAAAAGAGAAGACTTAGTACAGTTCGGTAATTTAGAGTTATTGGCCAAACAAGTGGTTGAAGGCTTCATTACGGGGCTTCACAAAAGTCCTTTTCACGGTTTCTCTGTAGAATTTGCCGAACATAGACTTTACAATAAAGGAGAATCTACGCGTCATATTGATTGGAAATTATATGCGAGAAGCGAAAAGCTTTTCACCAAAAAATACGAGGAGGAAACAAACCTTAGGTGCCAGATTGTTTTAGACTGTTCCAGTTCTATGCAATTCCCTTTAGAGGAGGAAATGAACAAAATGCATTACGCCGTATATGCTATCGCTTCATTGATTGAATTATTAAAAAAACAAAGAGATGCTGTTGGATTAAGTTTAATGAAAGAAGATTTAACGCTTCATACCGCTGCAAAATCCTCACTGCGTCATCATAAATTTTTGTACGCGGAATTAGAAAAAGAACTACACAACTTCAATAAGGATAAAGGAACTTCTACAGATGCCAGTGCTTTGCTGCATGACATTGCCGAATTAACCCACAAAAGAAGCTTGATCATCTTATTCTCTGACTTCTTAGATGATCCTGAAAAAGTGGACGATTACTTTGCAGCCATCCAACATTTAAAACACAACAAACACGAGGTCATCATTTTCCAAGTGGTAGATGAAAAAAGAGAATTGAATTTCGATTTAGACAATAAACCTCACGTACTCATTGATATGGAAACAGGTGAGAAAATGAAACTTCAACCCAACCAGATTAAAGAGGCTTACGCAGATCAATCGAAGAAATACTTTGATGCTATTAAACTAAAAAGTCAACAATATGCTGTTGACTTTATAACTATTGATATACATGATGATTTACAAAGCGTTTTAACACAGTACATGATAAAACGCAGTAAACTCTATTAATTTTATTCAGGAAGTCTTACCCAAATTTGAGTTCTGTAAAAGAATCCTAGGTATCCTCTTACCATCAAACGGTTAGAATTATCCTCATTTAACCACATTGCGCAATCATAAATCTTCCCGTTCTCCGGGTCGCAAATGGTTCCATCTTCGTATTCATCATCATCTTTTTCCATGTCACGAATAATCTCTAATCCCACCAAAGGCTCTCCTTTTCTGTCGTCAGTACATTTATCGCACTTTGGGTTGGGACCTCTTCCCTCTCTAGGATAAAGTTTTACAATTTTACCGTAAACTTTCCCATCTCTCTCAAAAATCTCTACTACAGACTTCTTTTTATTGGTTTCGTCATCAATAGTAATCCATTTTCCAAAAATGGTAGGAGACGTAGTAGTAGATTTCGTTGTAGCTCCCATGAGAAGCACACAACTAAAAACAAGCAATAAACTCTTCATATAATTCTGTTTTAATTAAGGTTTAACCCTTACAAGTTATTTATTTTTTCACAATTCAAAAACATCTGCATGCATAAAAACAAAAATCTTACCGTATTTATAAAGACGTGAGTTCCTTGGGATATTAGAAAAGTACTTTTAATTTTACGACACCAAAAAATTATAAGATGATAAAAAATGTTGCAGTAATTGGTGCAGGAACAATGGGGAATGGAATTGCCCACGTTTTTGCTCAATGTGGATATAAAGTTTCTTTGATTGATATTTCAGAAAAGAGTTTAGAGAAAGGTGTTGCTACGATCACTAAGAATTTAGATCGTATGGTGGCAAAAGAAAAAATCTCTGCTGATGATAAAGCAAACACTTTAAACAACATCACTACTTTCACTTCTACGGAAGACGGTGTTAAAGATGTTCAATTAGTAGTTGAAGCAGCTACTGAGAATGTTGATTTAAAATTGAAAATCTTTAAGAATTTAAGTGAAGTAACTGCTGATGATGTAATTCTTGCAACCAACACATCTTCTATTTCTATTACTAAAATAGCTGCCGTTACAAATAGAGCAGACAAAGTAATAGGAATGCATTTCATGAACCCAGTTCCTGTAATGAAATTGGTAGAGATTATTAGAGGTTACTCTACATCTGATGAAGTATGTAACTTGATTATGGAAACTTCTAAGAACTTAAACAAGGTTCCTGTAGAAGTAAACGACTACCCTGGATTCGTTGCTAACAGAATTTTGATGCCTATGATTAATGAGGCGATCATTACTTTACATGAAGGTGTTGCAGGTGTTGAAGAAATTGATACCGTAATGAAATTAGGCATGGCTCATCCTATGGGACCCTTGCAATTGGCTGACTTTATCGGATTGGATGTATGTCTTGCAATTATGGAAGTATTGTACGAAGGATTCGGAAATCCAAAATATGCTCCATGTCCATTATTAGTTAACATGGTTACTGCAGGTAAATTAGGTGTGAAATCTGGAGAAGGATTCTACAGCTGGACGCACGGTACTAAAGATTTGATTGTTGCGGATAACTTTAAGAAGTAAACACAATTCAAAACATATAAAAAGGGCGTCTAAGTTTTAGACGCCCTTTTTTGTATCCGTTCAAATTATTTTAAAGTGATGACCAACCAATACCAAATCTTAGTCCGGCATTAATTTGCATAGAAGGGAAATTAGAACTACTTGTTACCCATTCACTAGTTCCTTGACCTGATCCATCATAGAAATACGTTGAATACGCTGAATTTTCATTTATTTGAGCTAAGCCCATACCTATGAAATAATCGATAGACAGTGTTTTAGAAACCCAGTGCTGATATCCCACATTAAAGGTGTAATACATTCTTGTTTCATTCCCCAAAAAAGGATCGGGTGTGATTTGTCCCTCAAACTGAGGCGCATGATATTCTGTGTTAAAGTGTTTTACCCCAACCGCAGGCATAATATAGAATTGATTCAATGCAGACAAATCTCTTAGAGGATAATATCTGAAGCCAAGTTCTGCAGATACTCCCAGTTTCCCAACTTCTCCACCGTACTGAGAACTAAATCTTCCTGACCAAATGTTACTAACGTTCGGACCGGCAGTTATCTCAAAAGACGATTTATCGCCTATCACGTGTTCATAGGAAAAACGCATTTCTCCGTTTAACTGATTTAATAAATCAAATTTAATCACATTCATGTGCTCTACTTCGATTCTTTCGGATGGTGGAGTTTTAAAAAATCTCGACTTTTTGTTCACTACATAAACCTTTTCGGTTTGAGCATAAGCGGAAACAGCCGAAATGATTAATCCTCCTAATAGGATTAAGGCTTTCTTTTTCATGGTTTTAAATTTTATTAGTTCAATTTACGAAAATTGAATTACAAGTCATGTGCCAAAAATGTTAAATCTTCGTTTCTTTTTTAATTCAATTGACGAAACCTGTGTAACATAGCTATTCAGAAGATTTAATTATTTTCGCAAAAGACACATTTTAGACAATGAAGAACATTTTATTAGTAGCAATTTTATCAGTAGCGACACTAGGAAGTACGCTCGCTCAATCCAAAAAATTGGATGTAAAAACCATCTGGAAAGATTACGAATTTGTAGAAAATAGCGTTGCAGGTTTTCGTTCTACCAATGATGGTGAGCACTACACTCAATTCAAACAAGAAGGAAAAATAAAATCTATCTATAAATATTCCTTTACAGACGAAAAGAAAGAAGAATTAATTGTAGATGGAAGTACATTGTTCTTCAGAGGTGAAGTATTGAAAATTGACAATTACTTTTTCAATTCAGATGAAAGTAAAATGTTATTTACTACAGAAACGAGAAAAAAATACAGACGTTCATTTGATGCCTTATATTATGTGTATGATTTAAACACGAAGGAGCTTGCACCTTTGGACGAAGAACATTACCCTCAAACCTTAGCAGAATACTCTCCTGACGGTAGCAAAGTGGCATACGTAAGTGAAAACAACTTATTCATCAAAGATTTAGAATCTGGTAACATCAAGCAAGTAACAAAAGATGGGAAGATCAATGAAATTATCAATGGGACTACCGATTGGGTAAATGAAGAAGAATTTGCCTTAACCAAAGGTTTCCAATGGTCTCCCGACGGAAGTAACATCGCATATTTAAAATTTGACGAAACTGATGTTAAGGAATTTACTATGCAGTGGTACAAGGACCTTTACCCAACACCATACACCTATAAATATCCTAAAACCGGAGAAGACAACAGTAAAATCACTTTGCAC
>NZ_JBVCPV010000082.1:0-11943 GCF_057456495.1 Lishizhenia sp.
AAATGGAAAGCCAAACATCATCTGTTTCACAAGCATTAACTAATGAACTTGGATAAAGGTTATAATCCTCTATGTGGTCTGTAATTAATGTGAAAGTATCCATTTCAGATTCACAGCCATAGTTAGAGGTATGAACAAGGGTGTATTCTCCTGCTAAATTCACCCAAATTGTATCACTACTCCCCTCTTCCTGATAATTGTAACTCCATGTATTTCCATACTGCTGAGTACTTATTAGCATCACTGAATCTGTAGAACAAATCTGATTGTTTACATCTAAAATCTCTGCAACAGGTTGAGGGTGCTGAACCACCAAAAGCGTATCTTTATTTAAACATACACCATCATTACGTGTAAGAATAATTTCATCCGTTTCATGAACAAGGTAACTGCTTGAGTCTACTGTAGAATTTGTAGTTTGAGAATACCATTCCAAAGTGGTGGTGGCATTTATCCACAAGGAATCATTTTCACATATATCAAGATCTAAAACCGTGTCAATTTCTAAGGTTGGAATAACATGATAATTTAAGCTAAATAAACTATCGAAACTACATAGTTGATTTCCATAATTCACTTCTAATAAATGTGTTCCTTGTGCTATACTATCGATGAACAATAAGTTAGAAGTAGAATCTACGAGTACTGAGTTAAAGGTCCAGTTTACATCATCTACATAATCCCCTGTAAGTTCTATTTCAAGAATTGAATCACCACAGTAGACAGAATCAACTGGCAATATACCTTCAACCCAATCACACATAAAAAGCTCATGTTTAGTTTCATTTGTATGAATGGGAGGATTGGAATCGAAATAAATACTAGCCTTATTTTTTATGACCTGATTTGGAGCAATATTAGGAATGATAGGGATTCTATACTTAACAAACCCCATACTTTCGTAATAATTCGCCCCTGTATCTGGTAAATTGATATTATTAAATTTAAAACGAACAATATCATTCTCATCAATTTCCACAACACAATTATGGGATGTAGATAATATTTGTAACCCATCAGAAACAACATAAGGCGACAATTGATCTACCACTACAATATTTGTAGCTGTATCATTACCCGTATTTTGGAAATTAATTGTGTAATCTAAGAATTGAAGTGTATCCAAAAAATACCCTTTTGAGGTGTACCCCATGTATGAAGGCACTTTATTATTCGGGTCATAAGCACAAGTAAGCATAGATGTATATTCATCGTGAATGGAAATATTTTGAGTATTAGATGAATCATATGCTATTATGTCTAATTCCTGAGTCAAATAATTCCCTATTGCGGTGAAATTGGGAGTTTCAATGTAAACCTCCACCAATAGCTCTTCAAAACTTGCTAAACTATCATACATCCAATAATAAACATTGTTGGCAACTGAGTCAAACATAGGAACAGCATCCAAAATAGAAACAGAAGTATCAGAGGTGAAGGATAGCATTCCATGTAACTCATTTACTCCTCGATTTTTCAAGGTCAACACCTGCTTGTATTCTGTATCACATTTTAAAGCAAGAGCATTCATGGTTCCCATTACACTCATATCCAATTTTGGTCGAATTCCAAAATCTAAACCTTGAATGTTCGGTTGGGTTGAATCTGAATAAACTGTGTAGGATAGAGAATCTGAGATTAATTCAAATACGGTGGTATCAAAACCCGGAAAAATATGATGATTCCCTTCTGGAACTCCAAAGGTATATACCCCCAAAGAATCAGTATATACCGATTGTAAATAATATTTATTTATAGGTATATGAGATACAAGCGGTTCATTCAAATTATAAACACCATTACTATCTTGATCATAATATACCCTTCCTGATATTGAAAATGGACTATAATTCCCTGAATTCTTACATATTATAATGGAATCACAAGGTCTATCTTGATAGACGACCAAATCTGGTAATAAGTCCCCATTAAAATCATCTAATACGTAATCGTATTTAGGTTGCATAAACCACCCGTCCAAAATTTCCTGCGTAAAGTTTAAAGATCCCTGATTCTTAAATATTTTCAGTTCTGAATCAACAGAACCATTCCCCTTAAAATAAAGAATATCCGTTAATCCATCCATGTCGAAATCCTTAATTTCAATTTGCATGGCGAAATCGTTTAAATTCGATAAATAAACAGAATCTGTAAACTCCCCATTTCCGTCATTCACAAAAATCCAAGTACCCCAACTCCCCCTAGGTACCACTAGATCAATTGCATTATCAGCATTTAAATCTCCGAAATATACATTTTCTGCTGTATTACATTTAGGATTTGATAAGGATGTAAAATTATTATTACCATCATTCATGAGATATTTCATATCATGATCAGCCGGAGTGAAACTTCCATTTTCTTGCAAAACAATAATATCCCTATAACCATCATTATTCATGTCATGAACTGCATAATTTTCAACAACATCATTTACAAGTAAAACGTCCGTAGAATAAACCATATTTCCGTTATTCACGCGTAAACGAAGTTTATCATCCTCTCCTATAAATAATATATCAAGGTCACCATCACTATCTACGTCTTCAAAAGAATAAAAGTCTACAGACATAGAAAATGGTAATGTATGAACTGGGAACACACCATTTGGACCGTCATTCTCAATCCAAATTAGTGTATCGTTTATATTGGTATATGTATTATACGATGCAAAAACAAAATCTTCTCGCCCATCACTATTGACGTCAAACACCTTTATTTCATCCGATGGAAAGTTTAAAGTATTTATATCGGCAACTGTTACCTGATTGGTAAGCAAATTGTGCTTCGATGATGCATAATACGATAACCCACGTAAACTTTTGGAAAAGGTAACGAGATCTTTAACTCCATCCTCATCCATATCAATACCCATTGCTTTTATAATTTGCCCCGTGTTATTATATATTTCGTGATAGATAAAAGAATTTCCATTTTGATTTTCTAGCCAAAAAAGTTCTCTTTTTCTATAATTCGTAACCAAAATATCCATGTCACCATCTGAGTCTATATCATTTAATGAAACGTTATAATCTGACATCGAAAAAGGGAGTCCATACATATTCAATGAACCATTGACTTGTCCCCAAATTGGCTCTTTTATAAACTCGGTACCATTATATTTTAATTTAAAAATTGTATCTCTAGAGGTACTAATTAATTCATCCACACCGTCTAAATCTAAATCCGCAGCTTGTACACCACTCATAGATGTTGATATAGGAAAACTTTGTATATAATTGCTTGTGTAATATGGTGGAAATAAAGAATCTGTTAGATTATCAAATCTAACATTTAAAATATTATTTGAGAATCGAATATAATCGGTTGTATTATTACCATTTATATCTGCTAATTCATAGGAAAATGTAGCATAATAATTGGCCGTTGAATGTGCTATTGCTTGTCTGGTATAACCAATCGAATCATTAAAATAAATATATACTGAATCATTGGAAGCTCTAGTATTTGTCCATATGTCTTCATAACCATCCTGATTAAGGTCTAAAAACTTATAATCAGCCCTAGAACTTTCATTCGAATTAAGACTAGCAATGTTAACACCAGAAGATATTACTCCAGAATTGTTCTCAAAAAAAGTCATTACGGAACCAGCCACTAGGATTATATCTGGAAAACTGTCATTTTCCTTATCTGTAATAAAAATGCGCTTTTTCTCCTGATTATAGGGAGAAAAATTACCTGCAATATAACCTTGTAGAATTTCCTTTTGACCAAAAATTCCATTTATATTTTCAATTACAACCAACTTCGAAGGATCTATCCAACCATCATCGATATAATCCATTGTTATTATCTCAGGGAATCCATCGTTATTTAGATCTTCCAATCGAAATTCTGATTTTAAACCACTTTTAATCTGTATGTATTGATGGACATTGAATTCATTGTTTCCATCGTTAAGTAATACTTCGATTCGCTTCAACAAAATGTTCTTCACCACAATATCCTTATGGCCATCTTGGTTAACATCCCCTATACATGTCTCGGGGTACCAAAATATATCATTAAAAACCGTTCTGTTTTCAAATTGTCCAAACACAATTCCACATACAAGTGAAAAAAGACTTACAAAAGAGAGTTTTAGGTGCATTTAATCCTGATTTTTTCAAAACACAAATTTAGAACAATCTTAACAAGATTACAGCTTTCCCACCCTTTATATCTACAATATTCGCTTTAGATCTTCTACGCATATTTCCTTTACTCCCGACATATCGTCATTAAATTCGTTTAGAACCTCAAAAGCATAATAAATACACAATCACCAAGTTTTAAAAATTAAAAACTGATTAAGACGATCTATTAATAGAAGATTGTATTAAAACAAAAAAGCCCGAAGCTATCAACTTCGAGCTTTTCTATACTTTTTTGTAAAATCTTATTTCTCCAAATCACCTTCCAGTGCATAAATTGCAAAACTTGCCAGCCAATGGCCTCCCATATAGTCGTCTCCTACTAAATTAGGAAGTGAATAAGCAATATGCTCTCGAGCGATGATGTTGAGGTGCTTTAATTCATTCAATTTTGCCAACTTCTGTAAATTCCAAGCTCTGCTAAAGTTCAAACCATCCAAGTGTACAAGTTGACCATCGGTTCTATCACTAACAATTCCAGTGTCCCACGTAAAATCCTTCTCAAACAGTTCTGGTAAGAACGCTTTTAACCACGGTCTAAACTCTTCTTGGGGCAAGATGCGTTGCATCAACGCTGCTTCTTCTAAACAAGGTGACAAAAAATCAGATCCGCTCGGTTCCCAACCTAAAGGACAAGCACTGGTTTTGATATCATCCATATAAAAATAACGTGCCCTATCCATGATCGCTTTTTTGAGTTCTACGTGGTCAACGGCCATTGCGTAATCAAAAGCGAAATTCAAGCCAAATGCCGTGTTAGAATGCTTACCTACGCGTTCTGGGTATTCCAAGCGCGGTAAGAAATCTAAATACTTCTGTACAATGTGCTCGGTTAAGGCTTTTAGGTTGTTACGCAGTTTTACCGCCAAGGTATCTTCCCATGTTAACAGTTCTAAGTCTAACTTTAACAACCAAGCCCAGCCGTAAGTACGCTCATAACTCCTGTTGATCTTTTTTTCAAAATACACCAATTCTTGGGCTATATTCTCTTTCGAAATACTTTGTTCTAATTGGTACCGTATGGTAGGTGCATGCGCCAAATCAGGGAAACTCTTTAAAAGTTTTACCAAACTCCAATGACCATGAACTGCAGAATGCCAATCAAAACATCCATAAAAAGCAGGATGCTCTCCACGTGGCGTAGAAAATGAACTATCACTCTCCAACACCATACTCGGTTTATTAGGATATTGCTGACCTATACAATTCAAGGGTAGTTGCGCCAACAAATTTGCCTGATCTAAGGTGAGCTTTGTACTATCTTGCAATTTTTTCATTTTCTCTTCTACGTGCTTATTGCGCTCATTCATATTGCAAGAAGTGAGTACCAATACCAGGGCAAAAAATCCAAATAATACTTTCATAAAAATCAACTTTGGCTTAAAAATAGAAAATATAACGTTCATTGGGCTACCTGCCCTTTCCATTTCCTTCCAAGGGCACCAGGCTATCCACTGTACTCCCTTGTGCCAACAACATGTTTAAATAGTCTTGTACAAAGCTTCTGAGGTCGCTTTGCCCATCCTTTTAAACGCGTGTTTTTAGCCCAAGCGGGTGCCGTTACTATCCTTGGTAGATAAATAAAAAAAGTCCCATCCAAATTAATGAATGGGACTTTCAATATATAAAACTTTCGATTAACCGTTCAATGCTTCCGCACCACCTACGATCTCTAAAATTTCGTTTGTAATTGCTGCCTGACGTGCTTTGTTGTAAGACAATGTCAAATCTTTCTTCAATTCAGAAGCGTTATCTGTTGCCTTGTGCATAGCTGTCATACGTGCTCCGTGCTCAGAAGCGTTAGAATCTAACAATGCTTTGAACAATTGGATTTTCAATGATTTTGGAATCAAACTTTCAACGATACCCGCTTTTGAAGGTTCGAACATGTACTCTGTAGAAGCAGCGTCATCTTCTTGAACCGTTGGGATAATTGGTAAGAATTGTTCGTTCTCTACCGTCTGCATAGCAGCGTTAACAAACTTGTTGTATACCACAACAATTTTGTCGAACTCACCATCCATAAATCTATCCATTAAGAATTGTGCTAAATCTGAAGAACGTTCAAATGTTAAATCATTAAACATTTCATCAGCTTCACCAACTCCTTCAGGTCTGTAGTTCATTTCGCTTCTTTTGAAAGCGTCATTTACTTTTTTACCAACTGCTAATACTTTCGTATTACAAGCTGCAAACTCACCCGCTAAAAGTGCATTTACTTTTTTAATGATGTTGTTGTTAAAAGCACCACACAAACCTCTATTCGATGTTACCGCAACAATCAATACATTTTTCATTTCTCTTTCCTCCGCATACGCATTTTCAGAAAGGTCTAATGTAGCACTCAAGTTACCCAAGATATCTTGCAACTTCTCAGCGTAAGGACGCATTTTAGTAATTGCATCTTGAGCTCTATTTAACTTAGCAGCAGAAACCATCTTCATCGCCGATGTAATTTGCATCGTAGATCCGATAGATGTAATTCTGTTTTTTATTTCTTTTAAGTTTGCCATCTTATGTAGTTATGACTTTTGAGTTAAGAGTTATGAGTACTCGTTTTGATAATCGCAACAAGTATTCTGATTAACTCTTCACACTTATCTTTTAACTCTTTAGTATCAATTTTTAGAGAAACTTCTATTAACTCCAACCAATACAAGCTTTCATCAGCTTCTTTTAAAGATATACTCATCTTATGAATAAAATCTTTACTGCTAAAACCTCGTTGGGCTTCTCTAATATTCGCTCCGACACTAGTGCCAGAGCGAATTAATTGTTTTGCTAGTTCGAATTCTTCGTTAGCCTTTAAAACTTTTGAAAATTTTACGATATCCACGGCAAAATCAAAACTTTTGCTTCTTATTGGACTTTCGTTTATCTTCAATACTCTTAACTCCTAACTTATAACTCTTAACTATCTAGTATTTAGAAGCGATCTCTTTCGCTACTTTAGCTAATGTATCAGTTACTTCGTCAGTTAATTTACCTGCTCTTAATGTATCAAGAACGTCTTGGTGTTTCGCTGATAAGTAATCTAAGTACTCAGTTTCGAAAGCTTTCACTTGGTTCACTGGTACATTTTGAATCAATCCTTTAGTACCTACGTAGATAATAGCAATTTGCTTCTCTACTGGGTATGGATCTCCTTCTTTTTGTTTCAAGATCTCTACGTTTCTAGCTCCTTTATCCAATACTGCTTTAGTTGCAGCATCTAAGTCAGAACCGAATTTCGCAAAGGCCTCTAATTCTCTGTATTGTGCTTGGTCTAATTTCAAAGTACCTGCTACTTTCTTCATAGACTTAATCTGAGCGTTACCCCCTACACGAGATACCGAGATACCTACGTTAATCGCTGGACGGATACCAGAGTTGAACAAGTCAGACTCCAAGAAGATCTGTCCATCCGTAATAGAAATTACGTTTGTTGGGATGTATGCAGAAACGTCACCAGCTTGAGTTTCGATAATTGGAAGGGCAGTTAAAGATCCTCCTCCTTTTACCTTACCTTTCAATGACTCTGGTAAGTCGTTCATTTGAGATGCAATTGTATCATCGTTGATGATTTTTGCAGCACGCTCTAATAATCTTGAGTGTAAGTAGAAAACGTCTCCTGGGTATGCCTCACGACCTGGAGGACGACGTAATAATAATGATACCTCACGGTATGCTACGGCTTGCTTAGATAAATCATCAAATACGATTAATCCTGGACGCCCCGTATCACGGAAGTACTCTCCAATCGCTGCACCTGATAATGGCGCGAAGTATTGCATTGGAGCTGGATCAGAAGCGTTTGCCGCTACAACAACTGTATAAGCCATTGCTCCAGCTGCTTCTAATTTATTAACTATACCTGCAACGGTAGAACCTTTTTGTCCAACTGCTACGTATACACAGTAAACTGGCTCTCCTTTGTCGTAAAATTCTTTTTGGTTGATGATCGCGTCAATTGCAACAGTTGTTTTACCTGTTTGACGGTCACCAATGATCAACTCACGTTGTCCACGACCAACTGGGATCATAGCATCTACTGACTTGATACCTGTTTGTAACGGCTCAGTTACTGGCTCTCTGTAGATTACCCCTGGAGCTTTACGCTCGATTGGCATCTCAAATAACTCACCAGTGATTTCACCTTTACCATCGATTGGATTACCCAAAGTATCAACTACACGTCCAACCATACCTTCACCTACCTTGATAGATGCGATCTGACCTAAACGTCTTACAGTATCTCCTTCTTTTACTTGGCTTGAACGACCAAGAAGTACAGCACCAACGTTGTCCTCTTCCAAGTTCAACGCCATACCTCTTAAACCACCATCAAATTCGATAAGTTCACCATATTGAACTCCGTTAAGTCCGTAAATACGTGCGATACCATCACCGATTTGTAGTACAGTACCTACTTCTTGAAGCTCTGCTTCAGATTTGTGACCTGAAAGCTGTTCTCTTAAAATTGCAGAAACTTCTGCTGGTTTTACATCTGCCATCTTTTATCCTTTTTATTTGACTTTTGGCTAAGCCAAATTATCGTGTTAAACGTTGTTTTAAATCCTTAAATTGACGAGAAACTGAAGCATCTATTTGCTTGTCTCCCATTCTTACAACAAAACCTCCAATTAGAGATTCGTCAATTTTTTCCTCTACTTCTAATTCGCCTTTGATAGACTCTCCAACTTTTGCCAAAATTTGAGCTCTAACTTCTTCGTCTAATTTCGTAGCTGTTGTGATAGAAATAGGAACAATTCCTTTGTGCTCTTTCACTTTCGCTCCGTAAGACATTGCTATTTGCGGCAATAAAACTTCTCTACCATTTTTGGCTATCAAAGCTACGAAGTTTTTCGTAATATCATTAAACTGTGTAAATACTGCGTTTAAGATATCTACTTTTTTATCCGCCTTAACAATTGGGCTACTCAAAAGTAACTCTAATTCTCTGTTTTCTAAAACAGTAGAAAGGAAAAAGTTCATATCATCCTGAATTGCATCAACATTATTCGTGTCGATTGCCAATTCTAACAATGCTTGCGCGTATCTTGATGCTGCTTTTGTCCCTTTCATAATTCTAGTTTAAGCTAATGTCCTCAGCCATTTTAGATGCAAGTGCTTTTTGCTTCTCATCTGTAGCTAACTCACCACGAACTACTTTCTCAGCAATTTCGATAGCGATTGCAGCAACTTGAGTTTTCAATTCAGCGATAGCTGCATTTTTCTCACCTGCGATAGTTTCTCTTGCTGAAGCTAATACTTTGTCAGCCTCTGCTGAAGCTTTAGACTTCGCATCCTCGATCATTCCGTTTGCTGTTGCTTTAGCATCCTTAATCATCGCGTCACGCTCTGCTCTTGCTTCCTGCATCATAACGTCGTTCTGTGCAGTTAATTCTTTCATTTTTGCCTCAGCCTTTGCTGCTGCTTCAATTGCGTTTTGAATTCCTTCTTCACGCTTGCTTAAACCTTCTAAAATTGGTTTCCAAGCAAATTTCCTAGCTAATAATATTAATATTACTAAGATGATTGCTTGCATGAAAAACAAGCCTATCGAAAAATCACCTATTAACTTCTCCATTATTGAATTGTATATGGTTTATTCTAAATTTCTTCTTTTTTGTTCTTAGTAGAAATTGTGTTGTAGTAAGCAACCCTTACCACAACACAATATTCTAATTTGTTTTTGGATTATTTTCCAAGGATTAAAGCACCGAATGCTAAACCTTCCAAAAGTGCTCCAATGATAATCATTGCAGTTTGGATTTTACTTGCTGCTTCTGGTTGACGAGCAATTCCTTCCATTGCTTTACCACCGATGTTTCCAAGACCAAGACCTGCTCCGATTACGATTAATCCAGCTCCAATTAAATTTAACGACATAGCTAATTTATATATTAATTAAACAAAAAATACTTACTAATGATGCTCCTCAACTGCCATTCCAATGAACAGTGATGATAACATCGTGAAAATGTAGGCCTGTAAGAAGGCTACTAAAAGTTCTATCAATGAAATAAACAATGATAAGAACAATGAAATCGCTGTTGATCCAGCAGCTCCAAACTGAGCTTTCAATACGATAGTTAATGCGATTAACGACATTAATACCATGTGACCCGCAGTGATGTTTGCAAACAAACGAATTAATAATGAGAATGGCTTAGTAAACATTCCCAATACCTCGATTGGTGCTAAAATGATTTTCATTGGTACAGGAACGCCTGGCATCCAGAAGATGTGACCCCAGTAGTTTTTATTACCGCTGAACTGTACAATTACGAAAGTGAATAAAGCTAAACATGCTGTTACTGCAATATTACCTGTTACGTTAAATGCTAATGGAGTTAAACCTAATAAGTTCAATATCCAGATGAAGAAGAATACAGTTAATAAGAAACTCATAAACTTCTTGTAGTGCTTCTCTCCGATGTTAGGACGAGCGATTTCATCTCTAACGTATAATACTAATGGCTCTAATACTCTTCCAATACCTGTTGGAACTGGACCTCTTTTGTAACTTCTTGCCAATGCGCTAAACATCCAGATCATTAACAAACCTGCTACCAACATACCCAATACGTTTTTCGTAATAGAGAAATCGATTGGTTGTCCTAAGTCAGCGTGACCTTCTGCGTCAGTCTTAACAACTTTTCCGTGTGCCAATTTGAAGTATGCTCCGTTGCTTTCTGCAACAGTCTCTCCGTGGTGGAACTTAGATGACATAAAGAAGTGCATCCCTGTTTCACCATCCCATAAGATTACTGGTAATGGAAATCCGAAGTGCGTACCTTTTTCATTATCTGAGAATAAAACGAAATCGTGTGCATCCTGCAAGTGGTGCTCTTTGTACGCTTGAATTTCTTCTTGCGTATCAATCATTCCTTCGTAACCGTGTCCACCGTGATCTGCGTCATGCTCACCATGCGCCTCTTCGTGCCCTTCGTGTGCTTCGTGTGCTTCTGCGTGAACTGGAGCATTATGCTCCCCTTCGTGACCGTGTTGCTCATTCGCAAAAGCGAATGTTGTACCGATCGTAAACATCAAACCTATAAAAAACCTGACAGAATTTTGTGCTAGTGTCATAATTCCCAACTGTATAAAAGTATATCTTCGAAATTTTGGTGCAAAAGTACACAATTAATTAGAAATACAAACTATTTTTTTTCAATTCACAGATAGCTTTCCGAGAAATTAAAAAGCTTGTACATTAGGTTTTGTTACAGCTAGGCGCAGAGACTCCGTTATTTATCCTCTTGCTGCAAAACGATAAGTGCCAAAACGCTTTCCATAATGACGAAAAGAAATAATGGGATTACAATAGAGACTCTTGTAGACATTGACAGGGTATCAATATCCATTTCTCCTCCAAAGAAGAGCACAAGAAAAACACCCATCTTCATAGTTAGTGCAACAATAAAAACCATTAATATTTTATTGGGCACAAAAATTTTACCTACCTCCAAAAGGAGATAGGTAAATAATGTTCCGAATCCGAAGAAGTAATAAAGCTTACTGATTTGAAGATCTACTTTAAAGTTATTCTTCTCTACTATGCTCAGGTGTATCATCTCACCTAAAAAAAGCGTCGCTATAATAATTGCAGAAACAATTACCATACGCTTCACCACACTACTCTTCATCGTCTTGATTACTTAATTTGATTACTTGTCTGATAATGGAATATATGGAACCAAACACTACAAATAAGGTGACCACCTTATAATAGGATATGTGCTCAGAGGGATATTTTTTATCCAACCATTCTCCAATTAAACTTCCCAGCCATATGGATACC